>JAYKHZ010000056.1:0-10304 GCA_035286165.1 Synechococcus sp. | reverse complement strand
CTGTGAGGGTCTCAGACATGACCGCCTTCTACAACGCTGTGGCCGTTGAGGGCGGCTCAGGCAAGGTGGGATATCTTGTTGAATTTGATGGCACCAGCAATATCTTTAACAATCCAAGGCAAGAAGCCACTCAGGAATATGTGAGCGGCCGATTCGGATAATTCCTGCAAATCCATCATTTGGCAATCAGCAACCAAAAGAGAAGAGAGGCCAAATGACCTCTCTTCTCTTTTGCTTATTGATGGAATTCAGGCCGCTTAATGGTTTGATCAATATTGCGGTTGAGAAGTTCACTAATCGTCAAACCTACGGGGATTTTGCCACCAAAGGCAGTTCCCTGGACCTGCTTGAGCATTTTGCTCTTAACAACAAGATACTGCGACTTGGTCAAAGGAATTGAACCCTCTTTCTGAACCAATTGAGTTGCATTATTGAGGTAATACCGCACAAAAGCTCTTATCGATGGATTGTCTTTCAAGCTTTTGGCGTTAACATACACAAAAATCGGCCGCGACAACGGTGAATAGCTGCCATTTTGAACAGACTCAATCGATGGCATGACAGGCCCGTTATTACCCTCGACTGGCAGAGCCCTGAGCCTGCTTTGGTTTGCGGCATAGTAGGCATAACCAAAATAACCAAGTGCATCGGCATTAGAGGCAACGCCTTGGACCAGAACGTTATCATTTTCGCTACTAATATAATCACTACGGCTATTTCGTTTGCCACCATTAACAGCCTGATTAAACGTATCGAATGTGCCGGAATCTGCACCCGGTCCATATAGAACGATGGGCCTTCCTGGCCAATCCAAACTCACCTGATTCCAGCGCTTGATCGTTCCCTGAGCTGGACGGGACCAAAGACGTTTCAGCTCAGAAACACTGATGTTCTTTGCCCACTTATTTGCGGGGTTAACGACCACAGTGATGGCATCAAAAGCGATCGGAAGCTCATAAAACTTGATGCCTCGATCTGTGCAGCGCTTGAGCTCTGTCTGACTGATGGGTCGAGAGGCGTTACTGATCGGGGTCTTGCCGCTGCAAAAATCACGGAATCCGGCACTGGTGCCACTTTCGACCACTGGCGCAAAGCGCACCTTTCGACCTTCATCCGTGGACCGAAACCCCTCAATGGCCAAGGTTGTGATGGGGCCAACTGTGCTCGACCCTGTAATCAGGATCGGAGGTGAGTCCTGGGCATGAAGCCCATCAAAACCTGATGCTGTCAACACGCCAACGCCCAAGGCGACCATGCCCAGCACCGCGCGAGAAGAAACCATCGGATCCATCAACCAATGTTGATATGGTCCACTACCAACTTTTTGACTGCATTAAGAAAGCAGTTGAGTAAGGCACGGAGAGGGAGGGATTCGAACCCTCGATAGAGTTGCCCCTATACAGCATTTCCAGTGCTGCGCCTTCGACCACTCGGCCACCTCTCCATTGCACGGCTGCGCCGTGCGACTGGCAACCTAGCAGCTCATCTTCGCCAGAACCCATGAACGCGCGCCATCGAGTCACGGTTCATCACCGTCAACTGGGCACGGTTCTCAGCACAGAGATCGAAGAGGGTCGCTATGTGCTGGAGGGCTTCGAAGCGAGTGGGCAGCCGCTGCCCTTCAGCTGCCGCAATGGCTGCTGCACCACCTGCGCCGTGCGGGTGCTGGAGGGGGAGCTGGATCAGCGCGAAGCCCTGGGGCTATCCCATGAGCTGCGGCGCAAGGGCTACGGCCTGCTCTGCGTGGCCCGGGTGACCGGCCCGCTCACGGTGGAAACCCAAGACGAAGATGAGGTGTACATGCTGCAGTTCGGCAATGCCTTCGGCAAAGGCACCGTGCGGCGCGCCATCCCCATGGAGGAGGAATGACCGAAACCTGGCAGGAGCTGCTGGAGGTGGCCAGTGAGGCAGCGGCAGCTGGCGGAGAGGCGCTGGCAAGCCACTGGGGACAGCTGCGTCAGATCCGCAGCAAAGGTCGCCTGGGTGATCTGGTGACTGAAGCGGACCTGGCCGCAGAGGCCAAGGTGCTGGCGGTGCTGCAGCAGCGCACGCCCCACATCGGGGTCCTCGCCGAAGAAAGCGGCATGAAAGCCGGAAGCAGCAGCGATCTGCAGTGGTGTGTGGATCCCCTCGATGGCACCACCAACTACGCCCACGGCTTCCCCCTGTTCGCCTGCTCCGTGGGGCTGTTGCACCAGGGCACACCGGTGCTCGGAGCTGTGGTGGCCCCTGGATTGCAACAGCACTACCGGGGCGGCCAAGGGCTGGGGGCCAGCTGCAACGGCGAACCCCTGCAGGTATCGAGCTGCAGCCAACTGAGCGATGCCCTGCTGGTGACCGGTTTTGCCTACGACCGCAGGGAACGCATCGACAACAACTACGCCGAGTTCTGCCATTTCTCCCACCTCACCCATGGGGTGCGCCGTGGTGGAGCAGCAGCCCTGGATCTGGCCTTCGTGGCTGCTGGTCGCCTGGATGGCTATTGGGAACGGGGCCTGCAGCCCTGGGACATGGCCGCCGGCATCGCCCTGGTGGAAGCCGCCGGCGGCGTGGTGAGTGATTACAACGGAGATCCGATCCAGCTCAGTTCCGGTCGGGTGCTCGCCTGCCCCAAGGCGATGCAACAGCCATTGATGGCTGGATTGGCCCAGTGCCAACCCCTGCCGCCGCAGCTTTACAACGCCGAGATTCCCGCTGGCGCCACCGGTCCATAGGATCTGGCCGCAACCGCGCCGATGTGATGGCCCTCCAGCCCGCCAGTGGAGCCCAGGACCTTCTCCCGCGCGAGGTAGGGGCCAACCGCTCGATCTGCGATCAACTGGCTGCGATCTACAGCCGTTGGGGTTACGAAGAAGTGATGCCCCCCAGCCTCGAGCGGCTGGGCACCTTGGAAGCCGGTGGGGCGATTCAGTCGTGCCAGGTGCTGCAGGTGGTGGCCGATGAGGAGCTGGGTCTGCGCCCGGAGATGACCGCCAGCATTGCCAGGGCAGCCGCCACCCGCCTCGCCGCGATGCCCCGCCCCCTGCGGCTGCACTACCGCGGCTCGGTGTTTCAGGCCCACAAGGCTGAGCAGGGGCAGCGCGTGGCTGAAGACCTACAGAGCGGTGTTGAGCTGATGGGGGCCGCCGGCGTGGCTGGCGACAGCGAGCTGCTGAGATTGCTGCTGGATGCGGTGGGCGGCATGGCCCTGAACCCTGGCCATGCCCCCACCCTGCTGATCGGCCACCAGGGATTGTTTGATTTGCTGCTGGAGCCCCTGCCGGCGCCGCAACGGCAGAACATGCGGAACCTGCTGGGCAAGCTGGATCGGGTGGGCCTGCAGCAGCTGGAGCTGGAACCAGACCTGCAACAGCACTTCCTCAGCCTGCTGGATCTGCGGGGTGAGCCCAGCAGCGTGCTGAGCCGCTTGCGCCAGCTGCTGGGTCAGGCCCCCCTACTCGATGAACTGGAGCAGTTGATCCACTCCGTGCAGGGCCAGGCCGATCGCCTTGGCATCCGCCTGCAGCTCGATCCCAGCTTCCACCCTGATTTCGAGCTCTACGACGGACTGATGCTGCGCATGGTGTGCCTCGGGGCCCATGCACCGGTGGCGATTGCCAGCGGTGGCCGCTACGACCGTCTGGTGCAACGCTTCAGCGCCAGTGACCAAGCCGCGACTGGCGTGGGCTTCAGCGTGATGGTGGAAGCCATCCGGCAATTGCTGCAGGACAACGGTTCACTACCCGACGCGGAACTGCAGCCGGCTCAACTGGTGGCGTTTGCCCAGGCCGATCAGCTCAATGCCGCCCTGGATCAACTGCAGCAGCTGCACAACCAAGGCCAGCGGGCTGAACTCTGGCCTACGCCCTGCACCAAGGAAGAGGCTGAAGCGGTGGCGGCACAACGGGGTTGCCGCGGCGTCAGCTGGCTGGGCTGATCCCTAAGATCGCTCGATCTTGCAGCGGAGCCCGTGGCCCACACCATCGTCACCAACGTGTGTGAGGGCATCGCCGATTGCGTGGATGCCTGCCCTGTGGCCTGCATCCACCCCGGCCAGGGGGCCAACACCAAGGGAACCGGCTTCTACTGGATTGATTTCCAGACCTGCATCGATTGCGGCATCTGCCTGCAGGTGTGCCCGGTGGAAGGTGCGATCCTGCCGGAGGAGCGCCCTGAGCTGCAGACCAGCAACTAAACGTTGACGGCCCTTCCAGGCCAGGTTCGGATTTCTGGCTAGCCAGCCCCGACCACCAGCCAGCAGAGTTGTTTCAGCTTGTACTGAAACGCCGTGGTGACCGCTGAGCAGGGCCAGATCCAGATCCATACCGAGAACATCTTTCCGATCATCAAAAAGGCCGTGTACAGCGGCCATGAGGTGTTCCTGCGCGAGCTGGTGAGCAACGGCACCGATGCCATCAGCAAGCGCCGCATGGCGGCCATGGCCGGCGATTGCAGCGAGGGTTCTGAAGGGCTGATCAGCATCACGATCGATCGCGAGGCCAAAACCCTCACCATCAGCGACAACGGCATCGGCATGAACGCCGATGAGGTGAAGCGCTACATCAACCAGGTGGCCTTCTCCAGCGCCGAGGAATTCCTGGAGAAGTACAAGAGCGAAGACGACGCCATCATTGGCCACTTCGGCCTGGGCTTCTATTCCAGCTTCATGGTGGCCAGCCAGGTGGAGCTGGTGAGCCTCAGCGCGAAACCCGACTCAGAAGCGGTGCGCTGGAGTTGTGATGGCTCCCCCAACTTCAGCCTCGAGGCCGCTGAGCGCAGTGAGCCTGGCACCGATGTGATCCTGCACCTGCAGGAGGAAGAGCTCGAATACATCGAACCGGCGCGCCTGCGCACCTTGATCAACACCTACTGCGACTTCATGCCCGTGGAGGTGCAGCTGGAAGGGGAAACGGTCAACAAGCGGGAGGCTCCCTGGCGCAAGAGCCCCCGCGAACTCAGTGATGAGGATTACATCGAGCTGTACCGCTACCTCTATCCCTTCCAGGGGGATCCTCTGCTGTGGGTGCATCTCAACACCGATTACCCCTACAACCTGCAGGGCATCCTCTTTTTCCCCAAATCCACTGGCCGCGCAGATTGGGAGAAAGGCGAGATCAAGCTCTATTGCAACCAGGTGTTTGTGAGCGACTCCATCAAGGAGGTGGTGCCCAAGTACCTGCTGCCCCTGCGCGGGGTGATCGATTCCCCCGACATCCCCCTGAACGTGAGCCGTTCAGCCCTGCAAACCGATCGCCGCGTGCGCTCGATCGGCGGCTTTGTTGCCAAAAAAGTGGGTGATCGGCTCAAGCAGCTGCACCGCGACGAACCCCAGCGCTACGCCGAGATCTGGGAATCCCTGGCGCCCTTCATCAAGATCGGCGCCATGGAGGATGAGAAGTTCGCTGATCAGGTGGCCGAGCTGGTGCTGTTCGGCACCACCGCAGCCGCCGCTGAGGGGGACAACGCCGATCCGATTGCGGCAGAAGGGGGCAAGTGCTTCACCACCCTGGCCAACTACCGCACCCGGCTGGATGCCAGCAACGACAAGCGCATCCTCTATTGCACCGATGAGGCTGGACAGGCTGGTGCCCTGGCGCTCTGGAAAGGGCAAGGGGCCGAGGTGCTGCTGGCCGACACCTTCATCGACACCCAGTTCATCCCCTGGCTGGAGTACCGCCACAACGAACTCACCTTCCAGCGGGTGGATGCGGAACTGGATGATTCCCTGCAGGAGCAGGAGAGCAACCTCAGCGATGCCGATGGCAAGGACAGCAATGAAAGCCTGCGCGATCTGTTCAAGGGATCGCTCAACAATGACAAGGTGACCATCCAGGTTCAGGCCCTCAAGGGCGACAACGCACCAGCGGCACTGATCCTGTTGCCGGAGCAGATGCGCCGCATGAACGACATGGGCGCCCTGATGGAGCAACGCCTGCCGGGTCTGCCCGACAACCATGTGCTGCTGGTCAACCGCCGCCACCGCCTTGTGGAAGGGCTGCAAAAGCTCAAAGCAGGCGCCGTGGTCACCGGCGCGGGGCAATCCCCCAGCCAGGAGCTGGCCGAACAGCTCAGCCGCCATGTGTATGAAATGGCCAAGCTGGCTGTGGGAGGTCTGGAGCCCAACGAATTGGCTGGCTTCCAGCAGCGCAGCTGTGATCTGATGGGACAGTTGATGGATCGAGGCCTCTGAGCCACTGGCACCCCAACGCAGGGCAGCGATGGCTGAGCCGCATCAGCGGACTGGCTATTGCCCTGCTGCTTGCCTTCAGCCCAATGCCCTGCTGGGCCGCTCAGCCCACCGTGGTGCGGGTGCTCATGCCCGCGCCGTTTGCGGCGGCCACCAGCGAGTTGGTGGCTGAGTACAACGCCAGCCAAGGCACCATCCGCATTGAGGTGGAGCAGGGCCCCCTCGACACCGAAGCCATCTCGGATCTGGCCATCAGCAGCCTGTTGTTGGGGGATACCCCCTACGACCTGCTCCTGATGGACGTCACCTGGACGCCCAAATACGCCGCTGCTGGCTGGCTTGAGCCGCTGGAACCCTGGCTCGGCGACAACGCCCTCGATCCCTTGGTGCCCGGGGCCCAGCTCGGTAATGCCTTTGGCGGCCACCTCTGGCGCATGCCACTGCTGGCGGACACTGGCCTGCTCTATTACCGCAGCGATCTCCTCAACGCCCCACCGCAGACCACCACGGAACTGGTGGAGCAATCGCAGCGGCATCAGCGCAATGGCGACGTGCGCTGGGGCTTCGTGTGGCAGGGGCGCCAGTACGAGGGCCTCAGCTGTGTGTTCCTCGAGGTGCTGCGCGGTTTCGGCGGCCAATGGACCCTGGGCCCCAACGCCTCAAGCACTGACCTCGACAGTGCTGCAGCGGTGGAGGCTGCCGCCTGGCTCGACTCCCTCATCACCGGTGGCATCAGCCCCAGGGCCGTGGTGAACATGAGCGAGCAGGAAACCCTACAGAGCTTTTCTGCTGGTGAGGCGCTGTTCATGCGCAACTGGCCCTATGCCTGGGCTGAATTGCAAAAACCCGGCAGTGCCGTGGCCGGCAAGGTGGGGGTGGGCCTGCCGGTGGCAGCTCCCGGCCAGCGCGCCGCCACCACCCAGGGCAGCTGGGGGTTCAGCCTGCTCAAGGGCAGCCCCCATCCGGCCGCCGCTGCCGCCGCCATCTCCTGGTTCAGCTCCGCTGAGGTGCAGCGCCAGCTCACCCTCCAGTACGGCTACACCCCCACCCTTCGCGCCCTTTACGACGATCAAACCCTGGTGGCGGAGCAGCCCCTGCTGCCGCTGCTCAACCGCGCCCTTGATCACGCCGTGTTGCGCCCGGCAACACCGTTGTATGCCCAACTCAGCGACCTGCTGCAGCGGCGGTTGAGTGCCGTACTCACCGCTGAGCAAGCAGCCCCTGCCGCCATGAAAGCCCTGCAGCAACAGAGTCAACTGGTGTTGCGCTCAGCGGGCGCGGAAGCCGCCTTGAAGGGGGCCTCATGAGACGCCTGCCGCTTGACAGCCAGCGCAGCAGCCTGTTGCTGCTGGCCCCTGCCCTGCTGCTGCTGGCCTGCGTGTTCCTCTGGCCATTGCTGCGCTATAGCTGGCTGAGCCTGCATGCCGATTCAGTGCTCACCGGCCTGGTGGCGGTGCCTAACGGCGGCAGCAACTGGTGGCGCCTTCTGCTGGATCAGCGCTTCTGGCAAGACACCCTGCAAACCCTGCGCTTCGCAGTGGTGTCCGTTGGCCTGGAGCTGCTGCTGGGGCTGGCGATGGCCCTGGCCTTGCATCAGCGCGGACCTGGCCGCGGATTGCTGCGGGCCCTTGTGCTGCTGCCCTGGGCCCTGCCCACCACCGTGATGGCCCTGGGCTGGCGCTGGATCTTCAATGATCCCCATGGCCCCCTCAACGCCTTGCTGCAGCAGCTGGGGTTGCCGAGCTACGGCTTCCTCTCCACCCCAGCCACCACCTGGCTGTTCACGGTGTTGGCCGAGGTCTGGAAAACAGCCCCGTTCGTCGCCCTGCTGCTGCTGGCCGGCCTGCAATCCATCCCCAGCGATCTGGATGAAGCGATGCGACTGGAGGGCGCAGGGCCCTGGCAGCGCCTCTGGCGGCTGACCTTGCCCATGCTGGTGCCCTATCTGGGACTGGCCTGTCTGTTCCGCCTGGCCCAGGCGATCGGCGTGTTTGATCTGATCTCAGTGCTCACCGGTGGTGGACCGGCCGGCAGCACCGAAAGCCTGGCCTTTTATGCCTATCTCAACGCCATGCGCTTCCTTGATTTCGGTTACAGCGCCACCGTGATGCTGGGGATGTTCGTGCTGCTGTTGCTGTTCAGTGGTGTGGTGCTGGCGCTACAGCGGCGTTTGAACAGCCGCAGGGAGCTGACATGAAGCTGCGCCGACTCGGGTTGATCACCCTGCTGCTGCTCTGGAGCCTGTTGCCGCTGCTCTGGCAGCTGCAGACCTCCTTCCGCACAGCAGAGGGCTTGATGGGGGGCAGCGGCGGCTGGACCTTGGCCAACTACCGGTTGGTGTTAGGCGGCTCGCCACCGTTCTGGCGCTATCTGCTCAACAGCGCCGTGGTGGGGGCTGCCACCACAGGACTGAGCCTGAGTCTCGCTCTACCAGCGGCCTACGGCCTGCGGCAGCAGCACGCTGGCCTGCGGCGTGGACTGATGTTGCTGCTGGTGGCCGCAGCGGTGTTTCCCTACGTGCTGCTGTTCCTGGCGCTGCTGGAACTGGCGCGGATGTTGGGCTGGGGCAACCAACTGCTGGCCCTGGCGCTGCCCTACAGCGGCCTCTGCCTGCCTCTGGCCATCCTGCTGCTGCAAGCGGGCCTGGCTGATTTGCCTGCGGAACTGGAGGATGCCGCCCGCCTGGAGGGACTGAATCTCTGGCAGCGGCTGCGCCTGATCTTCCTGCCGCTGCTGGCCCCCACCATGGCCAGCACATCGATCCTGGTGTTCCTGTTCAGCTGGAATGAGTACCCCATCGCACTCACCTGGATCAGTCGCAGCGACCTGCTCACCCTGCCCACGGCCATCGCCCGTATTGCCGGCTCATCGATCTATGCGGTGCCCTACGGCGCCTATGCAGCGGCCACAGTGCTGGGCAGCCTGCCACTGCTGTTGATGGTGCTGATCTTCCAGCGCGCGATCGTGGCGGGGTTAACCCAGGGGGCCGTGAAGGGATGAGCACCACTGGCCTGGAGCTGCAGGGAATCAGTCGCCAGATCGGGCCCCGCATCCTGCTGCAGGAGCTGAGCCTGCATGTTCCCGCTGGCAAATGCCTGGCGCTGCTGGGGCCCAGCGGTTGCGGTAAAACCACGTTGTTGCGCCTGGTGGCGGGGCTGGATCCCCTCAGCAGCGGCCGCATCGTGCTGCAGGGGCGCGACATCAGCCGCCTTGATCCAGGTCGGCGCCGGGTGGGAATGGTGTTCCAGAGCTACGCCCTCTATCCCCACCTGAGCGTTGAGGGGAACCTGGCGCTGGGCTTGCAGGTGCGGCGGGTGCCCCGCCCTGAGCAGCAGCAGCGGATCGACACGGTGCTGGAACTTTTGCAGCTCACGGCATTGCGCCAGCGCCTGCCGGCCCAGCTCTCCGGTGGCCAGCGCCAGCGGGTTGCCCTGGCCCGAGCCTTGTTGCGCCAACCCGATGTGGTGCTGCTCGATGAACCGATGAGCAACCTGGATGCGCAACTGCGCGACACGTTGCGCCCCGAACTGCGGCGTTTGCTCTGCGGGGCCCAGCATCCGGTGCTCTATGTGACCCATGACCAGCAGGAGGCTCTGGGCATCGCCGATCGCATCGCCGTGCTGCGCGACGGGCAACTGCAGCAACTCGGCAGTGGCAGAGAGTTGTATGACAACCCCAGGAACGTATTTGTGGCCGAGTTTCTGGGTCGTCCAGCGATCAACTGGCTCCAGGCGGAGTCAGGCCTGCAGCTGGGCCTGCGGCCAGAACATCTGCACTGCACTCCCGAGGGTGGGCTGGATGCCCGCGTGCTGAACCGCGAATGGCTGGGCACCCAGCAGCTGTTTTGGCTCGACACAGCCCGGGGCCCGCTGCGCATGCTCAAAGCAGCTGACTGGCACCCCCCCGAGCGGCTGCAATTGCACTGGCGCCGGCAGGATGAACTCTGGTTCGATGCCACCAGCGGCGAGCGGCAGGCCAGGGGTTAACCAATCAATTGATAAGATCTTGGCTTGGGCATTGCCCAAAATCATTTAGCGGAAGGTTGAAGTCATGTCCCGGGTCTGCCAACTCACCGGCAAGCGCGCCAACAACGGCATGGCTGTCAGCCACTCCCACGTGCGCACCAAGAAGCTGCAAC
>JAYKHZ010000055.1:0-11935 GCA_035286165.1 Synechococcus sp. | reverse complement strand
TGAAAAGCCACGCTGTGGCTGAGCTCAAGGCATGAAAAAGCCCCACCAAAGCGGGGCTGCTGATGTTGCTTGACTTGCTGATGCCTTCTCAGCCAAGAAATGCAGGGAATGTGGGCGAGTTCTTGCTCTCAGAGAAGGGAAATGAAGGCATCGAAGGTTGCGAAGGGAGATTGCCAATCACAATGGGCGCGTTGATGACTTGTGCGGGAGCAATAGTTATGTGACGTTTGCCAGCCGCCGCCGCTTGCAGTTGAGCATCGCTGATGTTGACGAGATCGAAAGTTTGAGTGGTCATTGGGATGAGTTGGTGAGAGGAAAATCGTCTTGGGCTGTTGCCCCCTCGACTCCTTCAAGATCTCAGCGGTTGTGGTGACCACCAGAATCGTTCGTGGTGAGGGTGACTCTGTGTTCTGGTGAGGAGCTGGTGAATTGAGAAGCATTGCTGAAACAGGGATCCTCGCGGTGCTGACGCCTCAGCAGCTGCTCCAGCTCAACAGCTCCATGGCTGTGAGGATGGGAGTTCGTGCTCAGGATCCCTGGGGCCATCTGCCTTCTATTGCTTTGCTGGCCGCAGTGAATGCTCAACCAGTAGCGGCTGCTTAGGGCATGGCCGATGACTTGGATTCCGCTGTTGCGTTGGCGCGTACCCCATTCCCCCGTTTTGTGTCCCCCTCCTTGGGTGGGGCTTCGCGCTCCCCCATGGATGGCTGGGGTGTGAGTGGCTTGAGCGCAGAGCTTGGAGGGGTTCTGAACCCATTGTTGAATGCCCAGCTCGCCCCATCACCGCAGGTCGAAAAAAGCTCTTTCGGCGTTGCAGCTCCAGGAGTTGCATCTGGATTACCACCGCAGTGGTTGTCTGCGCCTTCGCGATCACTTGTTCGAGGCTCACCTCAATCTTGTGAGGATGCAGGCCAATCGCATGGCTCAACGCTGTTCCCTTTCATCTGATGAGTTGATTCAAATTGGCTCCATCGGGCTGTTGCAAGCCTTGCAACGCTTTGATCCGCGGCGAGGTTTTGCCTTCAGCACCTACGCCGTTCCGTTAATCAATGGCCAGATTCAGCATTATCTGCGCGATCGCCATGCATTAATTCGCTCACCCTGGCGGTTACGGCAGCTGGCGTATCAGGCGGATGCCACTCAACAACAACGCCTGCATGCGGGGCTTGCTCGGCTGCCTTCTGCTGCATTGGCCCATCAGCTTGGCTGCACGCCAAAGCGTTTGCAGCAGGCGCTCGATACGCGCGCTGCCCTGAATCTGCGCAGCCTGGATGCTTGTAGTGGCGATGATGCTGAACCTGCCGGGTTGCAGCTGGCGGATCAGCGCCCCGGCCCCAACTCCTGGGCGGCTCAGCAGGAGCTGCTGGATCACTTGGCCGCCTTGCCAAGGTCTGATCAACTGCTCTTAAAGCTATTGATCAATGAGAACATCAGCCAACGGCAATTGGCCCAACGGCTTGGTTGGCATCCCAGTCGCTTGGCGCGTCATCTTGCACGCCTGAGAGAACAGTTGGCCGCCAAATTGAACACCTGAGTGTTGAACGCCTGAATCCAGGGCGCTGGAGGGTACTGGCTTCAACGCAGCAAGGCCATGGCCAGCAATGCTGCAATCAGGGTCATCAAGCCATTCACCAGTTCATTGCTCAGCCAGGGCAACCGTGGCTGCAGTTCGCTGCCGATCAGGCTCTCGATCAAGGTGGCCAGCAAGGCCAGCGCGCTGAGGGCTGGGATCACGCTGGCGGTGATCAATCCCAGGGCGGCGCTGATGCCGCTGAACACCACCGCCCCCGCCAGGCTGGCGGCAGTTCCCTCCAGGCTGATCGCACCTTCGGTACCGGCCGGCACCACCCTCAGGCGGGTGAGGCTCACCGTGGTGCGGCCCCAGCGCTTGCCGATTTCACTTCCACAGGTGTCGGCCAACTTGGCGGCAAAGCTGGCGCTAAATCCCAGCAGCAGCAGTTCGCGCGGCGCCCCTGGCAGCAGGCAGAGCAGGGCCAGAACGGCACCCGTGGCGGCTGATCCCCACACGTTTTCTGGACCCCGTTGCCCACCGCGGGCTTCCGCGATGCCGAGGGCTTGTTTGCGGGCAAAGCCCAGTTTGGTGACAGCGGAGCCCAACGCCAGGTAGAGCACCACAGCCAGCCAACCGCGCCAACCAAGGCTGGTGCCCAGCACCGTGCCGAGGATCCAGGCGTGGAACCAGCCGGATCGTGTCAGCAATGGCACCCCCTGGGCGGCTGCGATCAAGAGGCCATTCAGGCCTGCACTGAGCACCAGCGCCTGCAGCAAAGCCATCACCATCCCCCTGAGGCTCGCCATTGTGGGCGGCTCGTCATTGTGGGCGGCTGGCTATTGCTGCGCTCACCCAGCACCATCAACCAATCAAGAAAACTTGATCAATTGCTGTTGGCGTGATCTGATTGCTGAGAGCTCTGCTATCAAGCGGGCGCTGCAGGTGACTTCGGAGGGCTGGCGCCGCCATGGATGCAGGTCCGCCTGAGATGCAGAACCACGTGGTTTTGCTCGATGGTCCGCCCCCTGGCTGGTGGTACGACAGGGTTGTGCCCAGGGCGCTTCGCCATGGCTTGGGTCGCCGCCGCTTTCGCCGCTTTCTTGCCGCTGAGCGTGAGTTAGCCCTCAGCCGTGCCCACGAGGTGCACGAAAAGGTGGAGCGGCTGCTTGAGCTCAGCGCCGGTGAGCTCCAGTTGCGGGGCCGTGAAATCCGTGCGGTGGCCATCGAATGCGCCCGCCTCTGGCAGGGGCATCAACAGGCCTGCGGCCTGGGCGATAACAGGCTCCCCGATGAGAGCGAGTTGGTTGAGCTGCTCATGAACGGTTTTCGCAGCCGTGGGCTGATCCTTGAGCAGGATCAGTTCCCCGAAGCTCGCGAGGCGTTTGCTCAGCAACTGCAGCTGCAACGCAGTGCTCTTGAGGAACGACCCCTTGGTTCTTCCACCTTGGCTGGCTGGGTGGCCTGGCGTGCGGCGCAGCAATCGGCCCCTGAGAAACGCCAGCAGCAATGGCGGTTGGAGCTGCAACGTCTGCTCGAATTCAGCGCCGTTCGTTTGCCTGCGGCGATCAGCGAGGGGGCAGCCTGGCGTTGGCGCAACCACTTGTTGTGCAGCTTCGGGTTGGCGACGGCCAAACGCCGCTTGGGCTTGATCAATTCCTTCTATCGCGAGGCTGCTGAAGCAGGGCTGCTGGCCAGCAATCCCTTTGCCTTGTTGCCTCCCCTGCAGGCCTCAGCACTTCCGCAACCACCGTTGGATAGGGCCCTGTTGCGGCAGCTCGATACCGGTCGCAGTTCTGACTGGCCCTATCTGTTGTTGCGTGCTTTGGCGCTGCGCCCCAAGGAACTGGCCGCCCTTCGCCCCCTTGATTTCGGCCATGAACAGGGCTTGCCTGTGATCTGGATTCGCGTGGGGGCCTCAGCAGCAGCGCGTTGTCTGCCAGTGCCTGAGGCTTTGCGTGGTTTCTGGCAGCAGGCTTCTGGTTCAAGTGCTGAGCCCATTTGGCAGAGCTGCGGACTGTCACAGCAGCAATTGGTTCGTCGCTGGGCTGAACACTTGCGGCGCAGCAGTGGGTTCAGTGCCACAGCTCTGCGCCAGGAGCGTGTGCGTGTTTGGCAGCAACAGGGTGCTTCGCCTGAGCAGCTGCGTTGGCTTGTGATGAGCCGCCCTGGGCCCATCGCGCCATTGGCGCAGCTGCTGCCCTTCACCACAGCTGGGGTTGAGCAGCTCAAGGGGGTTGATCTTGCGGCTTTGATGTTGCACTGCCCTACGGATCCGGCCGATGTGGCCTTGAGCAACTGATAATTAGCGCTGGCCTGGCGATGAGTCCGTGGTGTTCAACAAGCTGTTTGGCGGTGAGCGTGAGCCCTTCCTGGTGCTCTCCGAGAACGACGGCTCCGCTCCGGTGAGCGTTGCCCCTGTTGTGGATGCCCCAGAACAGGCCGATGCAGCCGAGCCTGTGAAGGCTCAAGCCACGTTGCTGGTGTCCCAGGCCGAGGGCTCAGCTGCTACTGCAGCCTCTGCGAGCACAAGTGCTGCGGCTGCAACCCCAGCCCCCACTCAGCCTGCTGCTGAAGCCCCTGCGGCGCCTTCCTCTGCTGCAAGCTTGACCACCGCTGAGCTGCTGGCAGCTGAGCGCGCTGAAGAGGCCAAAAATGCTGTTCCCCGCAGCACCACCACGTTTGCGGCTGAACTGCTCAACCCTGCAGCCGTCCTGCCCAAGCGCCGTCGCCGTCCTGGGGCTGCCATCGCTGGTTACAAGCAGATGGCTACTGGCCTGATGCGTTCAGCCAGTGCCGCTGGTGCTGCAGAAGGCTGAGCGCTGCCACAGCCGCTGTTGAGGCCCGCAGGATTGTGGGCCCCAGGCTCACGGCCTGCCAGCCATGCCCTTCAGCGGCCTTCAACTCTTCCGGGCTCCAACCCCCTTCAGGGCCGCAAGCGATCTGCCAGCAACGGTCGCCTGAACAGGCTTGTGCCATCGCGTCTTGAAGCGGGATGGCGCCACTGTCGCGGGTCACCCCAATCCAGCGCCGACCACCGCTTGGTATGGGCTTGCTGAAGGCTTGCACTGCGCTTTGAACATCATCCAGTTGCGGCAGCCACAGGCGTTCGCACTGTTCGGTTGCTTCCCGCAGTTGGCTCCTCCAGCGCTCATGGCGTTGTTCCCGTGGTGTGAGCACGGAGCGATCGGCCTTCAGCGGCTCAATCCGATCCACCCCCAGTTCAGTGGCCATGCGCAGGGTGATCTCCAGATCACGCCGCATCAGTCCCTGCAGCAATACCAGTTGGGGCTGCTGGGCAGGGACCTGTTGGCTCAATGACTCAATGGCTGCCATTCCCTGCTCCTGCAGGCTGGCTTCATAAAGGCGCCCTGCCCCATCGCTGATGGCGAAGTGTGCGCCTGGGCGCAGGCGCAGCACCCGTTCAAGGTAGCGGCGTTCTTGCGGGTCAAGCGCCAACGGAGCCGTTGGATCACCGAGGCGCTCGGGACTGATCAGCAATCGACGCAGTTCAGCCATTGGCTTTGGCGGCTTACTCCTCGTAAAAGCGCTCTTCTTCGGAGGCTTCCGCCGGCCATTCCTCATTCATGCCGCCCACGCGCAGTTCGCTGATCTCCACCAGATCGCGGCTGAGGCAGCGCAGGGCATTGATCAGCATGTCCACCGCCACGCCATCACTGGTACCCAGATCAAGCCAGATGCGGCCCCAGTCCTCCCGGTACTCCATCTCGCTCATGTTGTGCATCAGCGCCTGCAATGAGCCGTCAGCGTCATCGTTGTCGTAGGCCATCCAGCTGATGTCAGCACCTTCCTCGTGCACCTGCAGGTTCTCAGCGTTGAAGGCCCCGAGCCGGCCCAGGTAGTACCAGCTGTTGAACACCTCCTCAACGTATTGGCGTTCCCCCTGGCCGGGAGGATGCGGGAATCGCAACCAAAACCAGCAATCGAAAGGGTCGAATTCGCGAAACTGGACTTCCATGGCGTCAAGCTAGGGCCCAGTGCTGCATGGAACCAGAAGCTTGCTGGAACTGGAGGGAGTGGGCTATCACCCTGCCGCAGCGGAATCAGCCATTCTCGCTGATGTGGCGCTGCAGCTTCAACCGGGGCGTCCGGCTCTGGTGGTGGGGCGCAGTGGCTGCGGCAAAACCACCCTGCTGGAGTTGATTTGCGGCTTGGCGAGCCCCGATCAGGGCCGGATCCTCTGGCAGGGCAAAGAGGTCAGCGCCCGGGAGCGTCGCTGGCTTTGCGGTTTGGTATTTCAGTTCCCTGAGCGCCATTTCATTGGTTTGAGCGTTGGCCAGGAGTTGCGCTTGGGCCATCGCCGCTTGAGCACTGAGCGCATTGAGTCGGTGCTGCGCACTGTTGGCTTGGCAGGCTTGTCGTTGCAGCAGGCACCGGAGCGCCTCAGTGGCGGGCAACAGCGGCGGCTGGCCCTGGCGGTGCAATTGCTGCGCGATCCGGGGGTGCTGTTGCTGGATGAACCCAGTGCAGGGCTTGATTGGAGTGTGCGCCAGGAGTTGGTGGGGCTTGTGGCCGAGTTGGCCAAGCAACGGCCCGTGTTGATCGTGACCCACGAACCGGAGGCGTTTGATGCGGTGGCGGCCCAGCGCTGGGAGCTTCGCTCCGGCAGCTGCGTGCCATTGCCTTGATGCTGAATCGCCAAGACTGCTTGCTATAAAAGCCGGCTTGGTGAGCTAACCGGGAGCGGCGGCAGATGGGAGATCAGTTGGTGCGCGCCACCGCTGCCGGCGGCGGCATTCGCATGGTGGCGGTGAACACCACGGCCAGTGCGCGTCTGGCCCGGGAGCGCCATGGGCTCTCTTATCTCGGCAGTGCTGTGCTGGGTCGCGCCATGGCGGCTGGGCTGCTGCTCGCCAGTTCGATGAAAGTGGCCCATGGGCGCGTGAACCTGAGGGTTCAATCCGATGGACCCTTGAAGGGGTTGGTGGTGGATGCAGGCCGTGATGGCACGGTGCGCGGCTATGTGGGCCAGCCTGATCTGGAGTTGGATCTTGTGGGCGATCCGGCTCAGTTCGATTTCACGCAAGCCCTCGGCACGGGGTATCTGCACGTGATGCGTGATGAGGGTGCTGGCCCTCCTTACAGCAGCACTGTTGAACTGGTGAGTGGCTGCATTGGTGAGGATGTGGCCTCTTACTTGCTGCACTCGGAACAAACACCCTCCGCTGTGTTTGTGGGGGAAACGATTGATTCCAGCGGCATTCTCTGTAGTGGCGGCGTGCTGGTACAGGTGTTGCCCAAGGCCGCCCGTGAGCCGGCACTTGTTGCACTGCTGGAGGATCGCTGCAGCGAAATCACCCATTTCAGTGAACGTTTGCAGGACTCAGCAGGTGATTTGCGCCAGCTTTTGCGCGATATCTTTCCGGATCTTGATCCTGAGATGGTGGATGACCACCAGGCGATTCAGCCGGTGCGTTTTCATTGCCCATGCTCCCGCAACCGCAGCGCTGGTGCACTGAAGCTGGTTGGTTGCGATGAACTCAACGACATGATTGAGAAGGACAAAGGGGCGGAACTCACCTGCCACTTCTGCTCTGAGGTGTATCGCTTCAGTGAGGATGATCTCACTGGCTTGATTGCTGAGCTCTCAGCGGATCAGGCCTGAGGCTCAGCTCAGGCGCAGGCGGATTGGTCCACTGCCGTTGGCCTGGCGACGCAGGCTCTCCAGGTTGCGTTGATAAAAGCGCTGGAGATCCTTGGCCTTTTTCACAGGTTGGCCGTAATAGCTTTTTGCCGCCAAGGTTGGCAATGAAGCCCATTCGGGGGCCAGTTTGGCCAGCAACTGGGGTGTGAGCTTCCCTGCATCAGCTTCCGTGAGCGCCTTGCGCCGTTCAATCAGGAACAAGGCGGCCTGGTCCTGGTTACGCGGACCAAAATCTCCAAGGCCGAGCTTGGCTGCCGCCATTGACCAGGTGCGGGGCAGGAACTGATAAGCCCCTGCAGCAGCGCTGGTGTAACGCTTCACGATCACCCGCTCTGGGTGTTTCTCGAAGCTGTCAAAGGTGTCGCCGCCGTAGAGCACCCGATAGCCCACCGCTTCGCCGTCCCTCCAGGTGCCTTCGGCGTAGCGGATCGTGTTCAGCAGTGCTTTGCGTTCAGGGGTCAGCACGTACGGGCCGCGCTGCTGCAGAGCTTGTGCGGCGCTCAGGCGCGCTTCATTGGCCCGCGATGCCATTGCTCCCTGCAAGTTGGTGGCGCTCTCACCGGCGCTGATGGCCAGGGCACCGCTCATGGAGCAGAGGCCGAGGCCGAGACCAGATCGAAGACGCAGAGCCAGATCCATGCAGTCGCAGTCGTGCAGTCACTCGAGACAGCTTTTCTGATCTCTGGTTCATTTCGCTAGATGAAGCACGGGGGCTTGCGCCATGGGTCCTGCGCCCTAGCGAAAATCAATAACACTGGCTAGGACCCGTGAGACTCAGTTGTGGTCGGTGTTTGAGTCGTCCCGGTGCCTGGGCTGAGCGCTGCGTGAGCGGCCCCTGAGTGGGATAAAAGTGATAAGCCACTTTTATCTTTGCTTCGGCTAACAATTAGCTCAGTTGCGGCTGCGCAGGAAGCCCATCGCCTCTTGCACGCGCTCCAGGGTGGCGTTTGCCACCGTGCTGGCCCGTTCCCTTCCCCGCTCGAGCACACGATCAAGCTCCGCTTGATCGGCAGTGATCTCTGCATAGCGCTGTTGCACAGGCCGCAACGCCTCCACCAAGGTCTCGGCGAGAAGGGGTTTGAACTTGCCCCAACCCATCTCGGCGCACTCGCTAGCAGCCGCATCCCGGCCCAGCCCGCTCAGCAGCGCATACAGGCCGAGCAGGTTGTTGGCTTCCGGTCGATCGGGGTTGTCAAATTCAAGACCCATCTGCGGATCTGTTTTGGCCCGCTTCACCTTTTTGGTGATCAGTTCTGGAGGGTCGAGCAGATTGATTCGCGATCCTTCATTCGGGTCGCTCTTGCTCATCTTGGCGCTGCCATCGGTGAGGCTCATCACCCTGGCGCCGTCTTTGAGGATCAGCGGCTCAGGCACTTTGAGCACCGGTGTCTCCTCGCTGCCGAAGCGGCTGTTGATGCGCTGCTGAGCGATATCCCGAGCCAGCTCCAGGTGCTGCTTCTGGTCTTCGCCAACCGGGACCCGAGCCGCGTCATAAAAACGGATGCCGGCGGCCAACAGCACCGGGTAATCCAGCAGGCCCACCGAGACGTTGTCCCCTTGCTTTAAGGCCTTTTCCTTGAACTGGATCATTCGCTCAAGCCAGTTGAGCGGGGTGACGCAGTTCAAGAGCCAGGCGAGTTCCGCATGGGCGGGCACCTGGCTTTGAATAAACACCGTGGCCTGCTTGGGATCAATCCCGCAGGCCAGATAGAGAGCTGCCGTTGAACGGCTGTTCTCGGCGAGAACAGCCGGATCGTGGGGCACGGTGATGGCGTGCAGATCCACAACACAGAAAAAGGTGTCGTGGGTTTGCTGCAGATCAACCCAGTTGCGGATTGCGCCGAGCCAGTTGCCCAGGTGCAGTGATCCGGTCGGCTGAACGCCGGAGAGAACCCTGGGCTTGCTCATCAGTTCTCGCTGGTTGCCTCAGCGGTGGTGGCGTCGGTGCTGGCTTCTGCAGCGGCCTCATCGCTGGTCTCTGGTGTTGCAGTGGCCTCAACCTCCGCTTCGGGCTCTGGCTCAGCAACTGGCTTGCTTGGGCGCGCAAAGGGATTGGGCCGAGAACCGCGTTCGTTGCGGCCATCACCATCACCGCGGCGCTCGCCACGGGGAGGACGGTTACCGCCGCTGCGGCGCTGCTGGCTCACCACCTCGTCGAGGGCGCCCTGCTCAAGCAGTTGAGCCATGGTGCGCAGTGAAAAACCCAGCACAGCCACGGTGGAACGCAGCTGGAAGGCCTCCTGCAGGGTGCGAGCAGCAGCCAGCTCGTTGTCGCTCAGGCGAATGCGGAAGCCGCCGCCACCGCCATCGCGTTGGTCACCGGAGCGACGCCCGCCATCACGGCGACCACCTTCGGAGCGTCCGCCGCCCCACTGTTCCCGGTCCTGATCGGACATGACGCTCCGCGCGTTGCAGCGGCTCAGTTTGAACCATCGCCTGCCCCTTGGTCAGATCCAGTGACAGTGAAATTGCTGACGCTCCTCCCGTCGGGGCAACACCAGCAGCGGCAGGGCGCGTTCTTTCCCCTCAAAGCTGCTGCGGTAGCGGGAGATCAGCGTGAGGTAATCCTCCAGGCTCCAGAGCCAGCTGGGCTGCTGCTGCTCGTGCCAGTAGCGCTGCAGGGCCTGATGACAGGCGTCAGCACCGAATTCGTCCCAGCAGAGGCGTTCCGCATCGCTGCAACTGAATCCCAGCTCCTGCAGCTCGCGAAAACGGATCAGTTCAGGGGCCTGGGCCGTGCTGTCAACTGGATAGTGCTGCAACACGGTTTCCACGTTGCAAACCTGCAGTTGCAACCAGCTGCGATCGAGTACTGGCACCGGCAGGTTGCTATGCCAACAGGGTGCTTGTGCCAGGGACTGACGGCATGCATCCATGGCTTCTTCAAGCCTGGGGACCGGCGGCAGCAGCGGGATCGACTGGTTCATCACTGCCAACGCTATTGAGACCTGTGCAAAACCGGAACAGGCTTTGCACGATCTGACCCAAGGGGCTTTAGACAAGAGCGGCTTTTTCGGTGTTCATGCTGCCGCTGCCCTCCCAGATCCCGCTGCGTCCTGTGTTGATGGGTTCGGCTTTGCTGGGCAGTGGTTTGCTTCTAGGTGATCTTCTGCACAGCAGCCTGGGCTCTGCCGGGCTGCTGGCTGCAGGTGCCGCTGGTTTGTGGTGGTTGGGGTCCAACCGCACGGCCCCCAGCGATCGCTTGCCCCAATCCCCGTTGGCGTTACTGGATCACTGCCGCGGCCTGCTGGCGCAGTTCGATGCCCTGCAGTTGCCCTTATCGGGGCGGGAGCAGGAGCTTGAGCATCTGGTTGCTCTTGGCCAACGTCAGGAACGCCATGTGCTGCTGGCCGGTGCTGCTGCTGATCCAGCAACGATTGAGAAGGTGCAATCGCATTTTCGTGGGGCAGCGGCGTTGCAGCTCCATCTGGCCCGCTCCCTGCCCCTGGCCCCCCGCGAGTGGCTCTGGCCTCAGGAGCTGCTGGAGAGCGATCAACTGATTTATTTGCTTCAGGGCGCCCCCAGCGCAGCTGATCTGCGTTGGTTGCAGGCCACCCCTGAAGACCTGCCGCTGCTTGTGCTCGCCCAGGCCGAAGCATCGACAGAGCAATTGGAGTCGTGGCGGCTGCAGCTGGGCAGTCGCTTCACGCTGGTGAGGTGTGATCAGCCGTTGCCTGTGGAGGTGGTGCCGCTGAGCCATCAACGCCAGATCACCCAGTTGCGTTCTTTGCGCCAGTTGCATGGCCGCTGGCAGGTGGAGCTGGAGGCCGAGCGCCGCTTGCGGCTGCAGCCCCTGGTGCTGCGTAGTCAGTGGCTTGTGGCCGCTGGTGTGTTTGCGTCGCCAGTTCCCTCCGTGGATCTGTTGTTGCTCACGGTGGTGAACGGCCTCTTGCTCAAGGAGATGGCTGAGCTGTGGCAGTGCAGCTGGACCTCTGAGCAGCTGCAGGCAGCAGCAACGGAGCTGGGCCGCACTGCTCTGGGGCTTGGTGCCCTCGAGTGGGGCAGCCAGGCTCTGGCTGGCGTGCTCAAGTTGCATGGCGCCACCTGGGTGGTGGGTGGTGCTATGCAGGCTCTGGCAGCGGCGTATTTCACCCG
This sequence comes from Synechococcus sp., assembly GCA_035286165.1. Taxonomy (GTDB): domain Bacteria; phylum Cyanobacteriota; class Cyanobacteriia; order PCC-6307; family Cyanobiaceae; genus RCC307. The sequence goes on along the minus strand of JAYKHZ010000055.1, from coordinate 665 downwards.
TGTTGTTGCCCGCGCCATGGCCGATTACCTCGCGTTGGCAGCTGGTGTTCCCAGTGCGGAACTGCCTGCTCTCAAGCACAAGCTTCCTTTGCTTGTGGCCACGGCCGTGGAACAGGAACGCCTGGATTGGCCCGCCTTTGCTGAGCAGGCACGTGACTGGATCACGCAACAGAACTCAACATCTTCAACCCCTGCTTAATTTTGCTTTACACGGAAAAGTATTAAGTCAACATTACTTCTAGAAGTAATGAAAAACTTTGAGGCGATGTGGTGATGGCTTCCTAGTCTTTTGGAGCCACTCATTTGAGTGGATTTCATCACCACCAAATCGTTTTCATGGCCACTGCTATTCGCAGCGGTCGTCAGAGCTCTTGGCAGAGCTTTTGCGAGTGGGTCACTAACACCGACAACCGCATCTATGTGGGTTGGTTCGGTGTTCTGATGATCCCCTGCCTTCTGGCGGCCACGATCTGTTACATCATTGCCTTCATCGCCGCTCCCCCGGTTGATATCGATGGCATCCGTGAGCCTGTTGCCGGCTCATTCATCTACGGCAACAACATCATCTCGGGTGCTGTGATCCCGAGTAGCAACGCCATCGGCCTGCACTTCTATCCCATCTGGGAAGCTGCAACCCTCGATGAGTGGCTGTACAACGGCGGTCC
>JAYKHZ010000054.1:0-2922 GCA_035286165.1 Synechococcus sp. | reverse complement strand
CCCGCAGATGCCACACCGCCACAGGTACTAACGGTCCTGCCTGTGAAACAATCCACACCATCAGCCAGTGTCAGCCCGTGAGTGCACCCCGGAAGCGCAGGGTTTTCCCCTTCACCGCCGTGATCGGCCAGGAGGAGATGAAGCTAGCCCTGCTGCTCAACGTGATCGATCCCCGCATTGGCGGAGTGATGATCATGGGTGACCGCGGCACCGGGAAATCCACCACCATCCGCGCTCTGGCAGATCTGCTGCCCGGCATTGAAGTGGTGGCTGGGGACCCTTACAACAGCTCTCCTTCAGACCCCGACCTGCAGAGCAGCGAGGTGCGTGAGCGGCTGGAGAAAGGCGAGAGCCTGGGCACGGAAGAGCGTCAGGTGCCCATGGTGGACCTCCCCCTGGGCGCCACTGAAGACCGCCTCTGCGGCACCATCGATATCGAGAAGGCTCTGAGTGAGGGCGTGCGCGCCTTCGAGCCCGGCCTGCTGGCCAAGGCCAACCGCGGCCTTCTTTACGTCGATGAGGTCAACCTGCTGGACGACCACCTGGTGGACGTGCTGCTCGACTCCGCAGCATCCGGCTGGAACACCGTTGAACGGGAAGGGGTGTCGGTGCGGCACCCGGCCCGCTTCGTGCTGATCGGCTCTGGCAACCCAGAGGAAGGCGAGCTGCGCCCCCAGCTGCTCGACCGCTTCGGCATGAGCGTGGAAGTTCGCACTGTGCGCGAACCGGAACTGCGTGTTCAGGTGGTGGATCAGCGCACCAGCTTCGATTCCGACCCCGATGGCTTCAGCGCCAGCGTGGAGGCAGGACAGCAGGCCCTTCAGCAGCGCGTGGTGGAAGCCCAGCAGCGGCTTGAGCAAGTGCGCATCGACGACGACCTGCGCCTGCGCATCTCCGCCGTCTGCGGCGAGCTGGATGTGGATGGTCTGCGGGGTGACATCGTCACCAACCGCGCCGCGCGGGCCCTGGCCGCCTTCGAAGGTCGCACCGAAGTGACCGAAGAAGATGTGGCCCGGGTGGCTTCCTGCTGCCTGCGTCATCGCCTGCGCAAAGACCCCCTCGAACAGGTGGACTCTGGCGACCGGGTGGTGAAGGTGTTCTGCAAGGTGTTTGAGCGCAGCGAAAGCGGCGACCGCACCGGCTTCGAATTGGCCCTGGCGGCCTGATTCAGGGCGCGACCGATGCGCATCCTCGGCATCGATCCAGGCCTGGCCCGCGTGGGGTACGGCGTGATCGATGTCGACCCCCAGGCCGGCAGGGGCACCGACGCCCAAACCATGCTCGACTGCGGGATCATTCGCACCGACCCCGGCCGCAGTGAGGGGGAGCGGATGGTGGAAATCGCCCGTGACCTGCGCCAGCTGATCCGGATCTGGCAACCGGACATGGCCTCAGTCGAGAAGTTTTTCTTCTACCGCTCCAGCAACACGATCGCGGTGGTGCAGGCCAGGGGGGTCGTGATCATGACCCTCACCCGCTTTGGCCTGCCGATCGTGGAATATCCGCCGATGCAGATCAAGCAGGCGCTCACGGGTAACGGCCATGCCGACAAAGACGAAGTGCTCGAATCGGTGATGCGGGAACTCAACCTCGACACCCCACCGCGGCCGGATGATGCGGCCGATGCTCTGGCGGTGGCGCTGACGGGCTGGTTCCAGCGTTAAGGGCCAATGCGGGGGGCGATCCAGGAGAGGCCCTTGCCCCACCGCCACAATGCCCTTGGAGCCGCAGCGGGGACATCGGCCATGGGGAACGGTCCTGACCACGGCTGGTTCGATGCGGTGGCATCGGCCTATCAGCACTGCAGACCCTGTTACCCCGCCAGCCTGTTTCGCTGGCTGGCGGAGCAGGCACCAGCCCGCCACTGCTGCTGGGATGTGGCCTGCGGCAGTGGCCAGGCCAGCCTCGGACTGGCCGAAGAGTTCGAATTGGTGGAGGCCAGTGATCTGAGCCCCGCCCAGATCGCAGCAGCCCCTCACCACCCGCGGATCCATTACCGGGTGGCGCCAGCAGAAACCAGCGGGCTTGAGCACCACAGCATGGATGCGGTGGTGGTGGCCGCAGCCATCCATTGGCTCAACATTCCTCTGTTCAACCAAGAAGTGCTGCGGGTGCTGCGGCCCGGAGGCCTGCTGGCCTGGGTGGGGTACGACCCCCTGCAGGGCGCACCCTCACCCCTGCAAGCCTGGCTGGATGAGCTCTATCACCAACGGCTCAGCGCCTGGTGGCCCCCGGAACGGGCCCTGGTGGATCAGCGCTATGCCGAGCTTCCCTTCCCCACCATCAGCCAGGTGATCCCTTCCCAGCTGCGCATCGAGTTGTGCTGGACAGGGGAGCAGCTGCTGGGCTTCATCAGCACTTGGTCGGCCCTGCGCCGCGCAGGCGACGAGGGCCCAGCCATGCTCACAACGCTCAAAACGGAACTGCACGCTCTCTGGCCTGCGCCCTCCCTGGAGCAGCCGATCCCCTTGCACTTGCCCCTCATGGGACGTTGGGGTTTGGTGCCATGACCAGCAAACAAGACCTGCGGCGCCGGTTCCGCAGCCTGCGCAACCAACGCGATGACAGGGCCCTGGGCAGCGCGATTCATGCGTTGCTGCTGCAGACCAACCCCGACCTCTATCTGGGGCTCTACTGGGCGCTGCCTGGGGAGACCGACCTTCGGCCACTACTTCCGGCCCTGCCCCACCATCGCCTGGCCCTGCCCTGCAGTGATGGCCGTCATCACCAGGGCCATGGGGAAGGTCAACTCACCTATCACCCTTGGGATCGAGGCCCCCTGCAGATGGATGGCTGCGGCATTCCCGCCCCTCTGAACCAACCCGCCCTTGCAGCGGATCAACTGCAATTACTACTCGTGCCGGCCCTGGCAGTTGATGACCATGGCGTGCGCCTGGGGTATGGCGGTGGCTACTACGACCG
>JAYKHZ010000053.1:0-6937 GCA_035286165.1 Synechococcus sp. | reverse complement strand
ACAGCATTGTTTTCCTGGAGAGTCACCCATGCACGATCACCCAATACGGCGATGCACTCGGGTTCTAGGTCTTGGGCAACCGTGGCTGGCGTGGAAGGCTGGCCAGCATCGAGAGTCCCTGTGAAATCAACGGCATCAGCAGCATCGCCATCACCTAAACCGGTTTGGGCATAATTTCTGCCGCTAATGCGAACACCCTGCAAATTGAGCTTGACATCCTGCCCGTTATAGCTGCCGAAGGTGAGTTCATTGTGCGTGAACGTGCTGGCACTGTTGGATGAACTTATGGGATCAAAGGAACTGGTATCAATAATCGAAATTGAACCTTCAGCATCAGTTGCTGCCGTGATCGACTGAGCCTCATTGGCCACGATCAACTTGCTGCCATCATGATTGAACGAGACAGCATCAGGCAGGGAGCCCACTGGCACTGAACCAATGGCAGCCATGGCTGCCGTGCTGCCCTCGCCGCTGAGCTGGAAGAAAACAACCTCACCGCGGCCAGAATTGGGGTTGGTTTTATTGGCGACAGCAACCGCTACGAGGCCGCCACTGACATCAACACCTTGAGCAGATGAGCCGTACTGACTAATACCCAACGAATCCACAACGCTCAGGTCGCTCAGATCTGAGGCATCAACGAGCTTGATCTCATCACCCACCGTGGTGACGACCAACACCTTGTGTTCACTGGAATAGGCGGCTATTTCGGCCTCTCCCAGATTCAGAGAATCCAGAAGCGCCACAGCAGAAAGCGGTGATTGGGTCATTCCAATGAACATACCGATCTCGAACGATCGTAATCACAAGCCCAAAATCCATGCGTTAAGAGCACAACAACAGGTGCGTATCCAGCAATACCCCTGCAGCAAAAGGCCCCTGACCAACTGGAGCCAAGAGAGCATTAAGGACTGCACAAGAAGTGACTATGAAAGGAATAACAGATACCAAAAAGCAGGCTAAGAAGGACTGCAAACAAAAGCATTGACGGAATGACTTAATAAGTCCACGCCTTCAAATTAAGGCCTAAATTCCCACCTTCAGCTCACCACAAACTACCTTAACGGGTCATTAAACACCCCTCAAAAGCCAAAGGAGTTAATCGCCAGCGAATAAACAATGCAACACAAAAAGATTTCCTGGTCAATGCAATTTTGCCTGATGGTTCTCCTTGGGGAGCTTTCAACAGCCCCAAACACAGCAATTCATGCGAGCCAACCCAGCTCACAATGGGAGGGCGCTCCATTCCTGCGGGATAGCGCGTTAGCTCAGCACATCAATGCGCGCCTGAACCTGATCAGCCACCCAGCTGCGCTCTGTGGTGCTGAGCTCATCAAACGAATGCCCCTCGAGCAAAGGTGAGCCTGGAGAAATGCTACCGATCAACCCTGAGCCACCTAAACCAATCATGCTGCGAAATAGCGTTAAACCATCGGTGTGCAGGCTTGTACGCCCATCACCATCGATGTCCAGCAGCCCCTGCTTCTCACCTTCACTGATCCAGGCCTCCACTTCAGCCGAACTAGCCCGGCTGGCCTGATCTGCCAGCAAACCCTGCGTGAGCTTCGAACCCCTGAGGCCCACGAGATAGCGAATCAGCATCATTCCATCACTGAACAGATTCACCTGCCCATCGCCATCAACATCAAGCGACCAATCCTTCACTTCTTGAAAGCGAGGCTGGGTGATCTCAAGTTCAAAGCCGCTGGGGGGCTCAACCGGGCCAAAACCAAGGCCTGTTAACCCGTCCACCGGATTGAACTGATCAGACACCGCCAGGCGTAACTCCCCCAGACGCTGAGGCAAAGCTCCTGCTGACTCCTCAGGCCAGCCGCCCGACACTGAAACCCAGCTGAATTGCCTCGCTCCATCAGCGCGGGGCACCTCTGACATCCAATCAGCAGAAGCAAGAGCATCGGGATCAGGATCAAAGCCGAGGTAGCTCACCCCTGCAGGCAGCGCCTCAAGTGCAAATGACAGCCCCGGCAAAGTGCTGTCGTCATCACTGGTGCTGTAGCTGATGGGAATGGTCAGCTCCTCGCCCGAACGCCACCAGATGGGGAGGGGGGAACTGCTGAGCTGCTGCACCGGCAGGCTGCCTTTTCCATCATCGGGTGCATCTATCAACTTGATAGGTAGGGCATCAGCACTCCAGTTGAGCTGTAGCGGTAACAAAGGCTGCTCTGCTCCTAAAGCAGTAATCGACTGCAACTGCAAATAGCCGCGCTCCTCGCCTTCCACGACACCATCGGCATAGGTGGGGAGCTCCACGATGAACTGGCTTTGGTCTGCCGGGACATCAAGCGATAGATCAAACGCGCCGCCCAGATCAAAATCAGCCCAACTCAGGGATGCTCCCAGCTGCGGCTGCCAGCCCAGATCCAGCTGCAGAGGTGCACTGAGATCACCACTGCGCTCAAAGCTGAGCTGCAATGGTTCCCCCTCCTGCAGGGTTAAGGGCTGAGCCGGTTGCAGCAAGCGCACGCTGGAGGTGTCCGGCTCAAACAAAGCACTCACCGGCCAGGCGCCATCGGCAAACTGCAGCTCTTCGATGCCCCAGAGCTGATCGGCTCCATCAAAGAGGGGATCCGCTGGATCGCGCTGATCAAGAACGGAATGCCCCTCGAAGCGGTAATCGCTGTGGCTGCCGCGATAGGTGGCCACATCCCAACCGGCGCCACCGCGAAGTTGATCATCACCACCATTGCCCTGCAACCAGTTGTTGCCGCCATCACCGGTCAGGCGATCGGGCGCTGCGGTACCCACCACCTGCTCCACACCCCAGAGCTGCAGCACCCCGGTGGCCTGGCCCTGCTGCAGATTGACCTGCACCGGGCCGTAGCCATCGGCGTAGCGCAGTTGATCCACCCCGAGCCCACCATCGAGCAGGGCATCGAGTTGAGCACCAGCGCTGAGTTCGATGCGATCACTGCCGCCACCCAACAGCAGCCGTTCCAGCTCAGGCGGCAGCGCCGCACCATCGAGATCCAGAGCCTGGGCGGGCAACACCTGAAGGGTGTTGCGCAACCCATAGGGCTCCAGCAGCTCTTGATCCAGCTCGGCGTAGGCAAGCTGCCGGGCCGTGGTGAGCACATCAGCACCCACCTCTTCCCCCAGGGTCAGGCCATCGAGATTGCCATCACTGAAATGGATGCCGCCGTAGAGCCGCGAAAAACCAGCTGACTCCGCTGCAGCACTGAAGGTGTCCCACTGCAAGGTGGTGGACACCGCTGGAGTGATCCCTGGCTCAAACCGGGAGCTGCCAACAGCAAACTCCAGGGCCACACCAAACTGATCACTGCCGAAATAGCCCTCCAGCACCGCTGCAGCCGCAGCACTGAAGCTGGAATGGCCCGACACATATTCCGCAAACGGCGGCGAAGAACTACCAAGGGGGTTCTGGTAGGTGTCCCAGGCCTCCAGCCCTTCCCCCTCAAGCAAACCAAGGGAAGCCAGATCGCGAATCACCCGCACCGGCCGGGCGTAATCAAAAAAGAGCTTGCTGTCCCAAGCGGCGATGCCCGCATCCCCCACCGCCTGGCCCACCGAGAAAAACAGCTTGATCTGCTCGCTGAGGCTCAGCTGCTCACGCTCCGCCATCCAGGAGGTGAACACCATCCAGTTGCCGGGAGGGAAGGAGGTGCCAGTGCCGCTTTCCCAGAATTCAGCGCTGAGCTTCTCGGCATCGCTGAGAGAAGCTTGAATCTCCACCACCTGCTCGGCCTGAGCAATGAAAGCCGGGTTGATCACCCCCTGCAGCAGCCACTCCTGCTCGAGCGGATCGCGCACGTTGTAAGCGCCAGCAAGGTGCAACTCCCCTTGGGGGGACAGCCAATCGCGCTCAAGTGTGAGCAGCCCCTGGGCAAGATCCAGAGAAGCCACCGCTTCATCCAGCAGTAGGAATGGCTCTGGGCCTGATGGCCGCCAGAGGGTGACATCCGTGCTGGCAAAAGCCGGCAAACTCCCCCAGTAGGGGGTGAGAAAACTTTCCAGCGCCGAGGCTGGATCATCAATGGCGATGTGCTCCGGGGTCCAACGATCGATGGCGCCTGCCACCGGCTCATACAGCGGGCCGGAGCTGGGACCAGGATCAAGCAGGGGCATGGCCACCAGCTGCTGCTGCAGCTGCTCAGCCCAGGGGGAGCCCTCCAAGGAATCACTTAGCGGTGGCTGTGCCGCCGCCTGCAATGCCTCGGCAATCAGCTGTTGATCATCTGGGAACCAGCCCAGCAGTTGCTCAGCTGCAAAACGATGAAGAACCGGTTCAAGCCCGGCCGCCGGCAGCTGGGCAGTGGGGCCATACACCGGGGCAGCAGCTCCATCCTGGGCCGCCCAAAGATCGTAAAAACCGCTGTTGAGCAGGGCAAAGGCCCGTGAGGCCACGGTGGGGCCCGGTGCATGGGCTTCGATCAGCTCGATCAGCACCCCATTCCAACGCTGCACCGCCGAGGGATCCTCGAGGCGATGACTGAGCGCAAAGGTGGTTGGATCGAGCTGAAGCGTCACAGCAAGGGAGCACCCAGAAGGCACACCCTTCAAATTACGCGGAAGTTAAGGACTCAAAGACCAAAACAAGCTCTTGAAGCAGAGGCCATGCAGTAATCGCATCACTGCCTAGGAGGCGAGGGTTAGAGCAGCGGCATCTTCATCACAAACACCCGCAAGACCCCCTCAAGCAACACCATGGCCAGCACAAACACGCTGCTCCAGCGCAGCACACGCAAGCGGCGCAACTGGGCTTTGGGCAAGCGCAGCTGAGTGCCCACCTGCCGTTGCAGATCGCGGAAACGCTTGCGGGCCAATTCAGCCCGAATCAAATTGATGCTGGCGACGGCCACGGCCAACAGGGTGATCAGCACCCGAGGCCACAGGCTCATGCCCACGGCCTTCCAAAACGGCAGCAACACACCAAAGGCAGCACCAAGGCCCACCACCACCGCACCGGGGGCCATCACCACCATGGCCGCGCAGGGTGCTGCGATCAATGCCAGAAGCAGCGCTCCAAACTGGGACAGGGCTGACACCTGGGGAAAACGCTGCGGGCGGGCACGCCCCAACGCCCCCATGGACTCCCCCTCTTCCCCCGACTGCAGCAGGGTGATCACCGCGTGAGCCTCGGGCACCGGCGTGAGTTGGGGCCCGAGCACATCAGCCATCAGCAAGCCATCCTGCTCACAGAGCTGGGCATAGCTGGCCCCATCACAAGCGAACTGACCAAAAGCAAGACCACGCAACGCATCTTTGGCGCGAAAGCTCACTTCCCCAATCGGATAGCAGGCCAGCGGCTCTTCGCAGGCCACCACCTCCACAAAACCTGAGGCCAGCAAGGCCCGCCAACCGCACTCCAAGCCAAGGCCCGTGAGTTCATCCTGAAGCCACTGCAGCACCTCCCGCACAGCTTTAAACGCGTGCAGCGCTGGCTGTTTCAACTCCACCGGCACATTGAAATAGGCCGAAAGCTGCAGGGGGTGATCCGCTTCCGCCGGCAGCACCAGAGCACCTTGATCCTCTAAGCGACCCCGCAGCTGCTGAACCAGGGCTGGCAATTCGCGCTCGCTGAGCTGCTGCAGCGATACAGACCCAAAACGCAACTCACCGCCGAGCTCCAGCAACAAATGCTGAGCAGGGCGAATTTCACCAACAGAGAGGTGATACCCGCAGCGGCTGCACAGGTTGGGATTCTCAGCATTACGGCCAATGCCGATGAAGCGGGCAGGCCAGGACAGGGGCCCAGCCAGCGGCACCTGACAGGCCAAACACTGGGACGCAAGTGGCGCTGACCTCAGCATGGCTTCAGGTGGAGGAATTCGACTTTGTCCTGGACGCTAGGTCGCCCTGGGCGTAATGCAGCACATCGGTGCAATGGCTGCGCAGAAGTTGCATCAACTGCTGGTGCAACGGCTCCTGCACCAGCGATGGCGCGGTGAGCAGCAACAACTCCATCTCTGGCTCGCTGCGCAGGGGCAACAGGCGCACACCCGGTTGAGCAGCCAGGTGCACACTCTCCTGCAGGGTGCTCAGCAACAATTGCTCGGGATGATCGGCCAGAGCTTCCAACCAGTGATCTGCAGAAGGCACCAGCTCAGGCTCCTGCAACTGCAACTGCTTGGTGCAGTCCTGCCCCGCCAGCGCAGGGGTGAGTGCCAAAGGCACCTCTTGAAGATCGAGGGTGTCTGCTGATTCGGGCCAGCCGGGCTGCTCGGCCTGCCCAAGAAGCACCAAGGGCAGAGGGCTGAGCTGGGTGACCATGAAGCCTTCAAGGGGCACGAACAGATCGCGGCGCCGCAGGGGCTGGTTCCAATCCAAGCGCGAGCCGATGCCCTGGGAGGGCACCACCACCAGATCCAGCAAGCCGCGCTCGAGCATCTCCAGTGATTGGAGCGGTTCCGCCCAGGTGCAGGGCAGAGGGCGCACCAGGGAGGCCTGCTCCCGCGGCAAGGGATCAGGAAGGGCAAACCCCGGAGCCACACAGCGCAACTGCCCCTTCTCGCGGGCACGCAGCCGCTGGTTCAAACGCCTTAAATCGCGCTGCACATCCTGATTGCGCTCGAGGCGATACACCCCAGCGCTGCGATCTTTACTGAGGCCGAGGTTGAGCAGCTTGGAGCAGGCACTGGCCCCGCGGAACACATTGCTCTGGGCCACACCACACAGTTCGGCTACCGCATAACTGCTGCCATAGATCTCGAGCAGATCGAGATACAACAAACCTTCAGAAAAGATATCCCTCATGCGCCAACGCACCGGCTCCTACCGGGCACAAACGCAGAAGACAACTCAAGGACCATCAAACGAATGATGCGGACCGCTGTGGAGCCATGGAGAAGTCTTTTTATACTGGCATTGATCAATGTTGCTGGGAATAGGCAGCCATGCAAGAGCCGCCACAGATCCGTGAAACGGGTTGGGGGCGTTTCCAGCGCTGGCTGCGGGGCGA
>JAYKHZ010000052.1:0-23343 GCA_035286165.1 Synechococcus sp. | reverse complement strand
TAGGCGCAAGGGAAGAGGAGCAGGCCGGACCAGCCCACAAAAACGAAACGGTCGCGCTTCAGCCAGTCATCGAGGACGTCAAACCATCCCCGGCCCGCTGGCGCCCGCCCTACAGCAATCGTCATCGATGTGTGCGGGGAAAACCCCCGCTATGAGGTCGGTTACCCGGCGATGGTAACAATGTTTCCCGGCCCCCCGCGGGATTTTCTCATGGGCTGAAATGCTTTGTGTGCAAAGGGTTCTGAACGAATTTCACAACCTCTTAGGTATTTCTTCGCCATCGTTCGCTGGCTATCCGGCAGGATGCCATCCGTCCTGAATTGATGGCCGCATGGATGCCCCCATCGACCAGCCGGTGATCGGCTCCCGTCGCTTGTCTAATTACGTGGTGGCGGTGCTGGTGTCCATCGGAGGCGTGGGCTTTCTGCTCACCAGTGCCTCCAGCTATCTAGGAACAGACCTGTTGCCCCTGGGCCACCCCGCCGAATTGGTGTGGGTGCCCCAGGGCTTGGTGATGGGCGCCTATGGCCTGGGCGCCATCTTGCTCTCGAGCTACCTCTGGGCGGTGATCGCCATTGATGTGGGTTCTGGCAACAACCGCTTTGATCTCGGCAGCGACACCATCACGATCGAGCGTCGTGGTTTTCGTCAGCTGATCAATTTCACCCTTCCCTGCAGTGATGTGCAGGCGGTGAAGGTGGAGGTGCGCGATGGCCTCAACCCCCGCCGGCGCCTGTCCCTGCGCTTGCGTGGTCGCCGTGATCTGCCGTTGACCCGCGTGGGTGAGCCCATGCCCCTGGCGGATCTGGAGCGCAGTGGCGCTGAGCTGGCCCGCTACCTCAACGTTCCCCTCGAGGGGGTTTGAGCGATGGCTGTTCGTCGTTCGTTCCCCCTGTTGGCGCTGCTGCTGGGCTTGTTGCTCACCCTGCCGGCCTGCGCCAGCACCCCCGATCCAACGGTGATGGGCTGCGCTGGCAGCTCGGTGGCTTGTCTCAATGGTCCGGCCAAGGTGGTGCTCAGCACCGATCGCGGCAAGGTCGTCATTGAGGTGGACGGGGAGAACGCGCCCCTCAGCGGTGGCAATTTCGTTGATCTGGTGCGGCGCGGTGTGTACGACAACACCGTGTTCCACCGGGTGGTGCGCGAGCCGAGCCCCTTTGTGGTGCAGGGGGGTGATCCCCGCAGCAGTGATCCCCAGGTGCCGCCGGCGCAGTACGGCAGTGGCAACTTCATTGATCCCACCAGCAACGCGCCGCGCTTCATTCCCCTGGAGATCAAGCGCAAGGGCGATGCGGAGCCCAGCTATGGCGCGCCGCTCAATGGGGCTCGCCTGAGCGATCAACTGGCCCTGCCCCACCGGCGCGGTGCTGTGGCCATGGCCCGGGCGCAGAACCCGAATTCGGCCAGTGCTCAGTTCTATGTGGCCCTCAGCGATCTACCCGAGCTCGATGGTCGCTATGCCGTGTTTGGCCGGGTGGTGGAAGGGATGGATGTGATTGATCAGATCCAGCAGGGCGATCGCCTGCGGGACGCCAAATTGCTCCAGCCCTGAGCTGGGTTGGAGCAACCGCAGGCTCAGGCCGGCACGTAGGTGGCGGAACGGCGTTGTTTGAGGGTTTCGGTGTTCACCCCCGAGGCCCTCAGCAGCGCCACCTTGCCTGTGCGGGCAATTTCAAGGATCCCGAAGGGGCGCAGCAACTGCTCGAGCGCCACCAGCTTGCCGGGATCCCCCACCACTTCAAGGATCAGGGCCTGATCGCCCACATCCACCACCTTGGCGCGGAACACCTGCACCAGATCGAACACCCCGGAGCGGGTGGACGCATCGGCTTTCACCTTCACCAGCATCAGCTCGCGCTCCACCGATGCCAGTGGGCTGAGATCGAGCACCTCCAGCACGTTGACCAGCTTCTGCAGCTGCTTGGTCATCTGCTCGAGGGCGCCGTCATCGCCGGACACCACCATGGTGAGACGTGAAACGCTGCCCTGTTCGGTGGGACCCACCGCCAGGCTTTCGATGTTGAACCCGCGCCGCGCGAACAGACCGGAGATACGGCTGAGGGCACCGGATTCGTCTTCCACCAACACCGACAGGGTGTGCTTCATCACTGCGCCCGGGGACCGCCCAAACCTACGCGTCGGGGGTGTGCTGCTTCAGCCAGGTCAGCAAGGCTGTGTTGAAGCGTTTGGGATCTTCATCGTGGGGGCAATGGCCCAGACCCTCCAGCCATTGCAGTTCGCAGCGGCTGAGGCCTTGCACCCTGGCGGCAATCACCCCGGGTACCAGGCGATCGTTGCGCCCCCACAACAGCAGTAGTGGTTGCTGCAGGCGCGGGAGTAGAGCGGGTGCCGTGGCGCCCGCCGGCCGCAGGGCCATGCCGCGCACCATGGCGGCCAGGGCCCTGGGTGCACCAGCGCGGCGGGCTGGGGTGCGAATCAGCTGCACCAGCTCGGCATCGATGCGCTCGCGTTGGGCATAGGCGCTGGCAAGCCCCAGCTTGATCAGGGGCGGCTGGCGCAGCAGGGCCACCAAGGGCCCCAGGGGCAGCAGGCGGCTCACCAGCTGAATGAGCCAGCGCTGCAGCCTGCGGCGCCAGGGGGCGCGCCGCTCAGGCAACTGTTGCAGCAGGGTGGGGTCCGGCAGGGGGGCCGCCACCACCGCTTGCACCCACTGGGGGCTGAACACCGCCGTGGTGAGGGCCACCAGGCCCCCGATGGAGTTGCCCACCAGCAGGGCTGGGCGCTGCACCACCTGCTCCAGAAACCAGCTGAGCTGGCGGCTCCACAGCCTGTTGTCGAGCTGTTGCGGCCGTTGATCGCTCGCCCCGAAGCCGAGCAGATCGATGGCGTACACGCAGTAGCCCGCCTCAGCCAGGGCGTTGGCATTGCTGCGCCAGTGCCCGCTGCTCGCGCCAAATCCATGCAGCAGCACCACAGGCTGGGCCTGGGTGTTGCCGAGCTGGCGCCAATGGCAGCGCCAGCCCTCAAACTGAAACCAGCTGTGGCGGCCCCAGTCGCAGCCAGCAGTCATCGCTGATGCAGGCGGAAACCACTCACTATTGCGAAGGTCGTGCCCGGGTTGCCCTGGGGAGCGGCTTCTTCCGGCCTGAATCGCGCCCTTCCCGGGATCTGGGGGTGTTGCTGCTGCGCTGGCTGGCGGCCCAGCGCCCTGGCGCGGAACCGCTGCGGGTGCTCGATGGCATGGCCGGCTGCGGCATCCGCAGCGCCCGCTACGGACTGGAGGCTGGCGCCACCGAGCTGTGGGCCAATGATGCGGATCCCGATCGCCTGCCGCTGCTGGAGCAGAACCTGGAGCCGTTGCGGCAGCAGGGGGTGGCGGTGCAGTGCAGCGCCCGCACAGCCCAGAAGCTGCTGGCCAGCTGCGCCCTGCAGGAGCAGCGCTTTGATTGTGTGGACCTCGATGCCTTCGGTGCGCCAACAGCGTTGCTGCCGTTGGCCCTGGAGGCGGTGCGCTTTGGCGGCATCCTCTATCTGGCGAGCACCGATGGGCGCTCCTTCACCGGCCACGACCGCCCCGCCGCGATGCGGCGTCTGGGGGCAGCGGCGCGGGCCCAGCCCTGCAGTTGGGAATTGGCCCTGCGCCTGCAGCTTGGCCTGATCGCCCGGGTGGCCTGGGGGTTGGGGCGCGGGGTGCGGCCCCTGCTGAGCTTCAGTGAAGGGCGCACCTTTCGCACGGCGGTGCAGCTGCTGCGCTCCCCCCAGCCAGGGGAAGAAGCCCTGCTGGGGATGCAGGGCTACTGCCACCGTTGCGGTGCCCACCGTGGTGGTTCCCTTCTGCGCTGGCGTGAATTGGGTGCTTGCAGCTGTGGCGCTGAACCGGTGCTGAGCGGCCCGCTGTGGCGGGGTGCCCTGCAGGCTCCGGAGTTGCTGGAGGCGGCAAGGGCGTTGGAGCCGCCGGATCACCCCAGCCTGGGCCGTGGGGCCCAACGCCAGTTGCAGCGCCTGATCGCGGACCCTGGCCTGCCACCGGAACCGAGCGCCCTGGCCGATCTGGGCCGCAGGCTGCAGGACGGTCCCCCGCGGCTGGAGGCGCTGGTGGCCCTGCTGCGGCACCGGGGCTGGCAGGCCCATGCCAGTGCGATTGAGCCCCAGCAGTTCCGCTCTGATGCCCCCTGGGAGCAGGTGCTGGAGGCGGCTGTGGCAGCTCGCAACAGCTCGGCCCTCAGTGGGGGTAAGGCTCGATAAGCTGGCCGCCACTTGCACGCGCACCCCATGGCTTCCGAGATCTTCAGCACGGCTGCTGTGTTCTGGGTGCTGATTCCCCTTGGCCTGGCCGGTGGTGCCCTGCTGCTCAAGCTTCAGGGCGACTGAGCTCCCGCTGAATCTCTCGCTGAGTTCTTAAGCTCTCCGTCTCTGAGCAGCGCGGATGCAGGTTTTAGTCCTTGGTGGCACCGGAACCCTCGGTCGTCAGATCGCCAAACGTGCGCTCGACGAAGGCCACCAGGTGCGCTGCATGGTGCGCTCCCCCCGCAAGGCCGCATTCCTGCAGGAGTGGGGTTGTGAGCTGACGCGGGGCAATCTTCTTGAACCCGATTCCCTGGCCTACGCCCTTGAAGGCCAGGATGCTGTGATCGATGCAGCCACCGCCCGCGCCACGGACAGCGAGAGCGTGTACCGCATTGACTGGGACGGCAAGCTCAACCTCTACAACCAGTGCCGCAGCCAAGGGGTGAACCGGGTGGTGTTCCTCTCGCTGCTCGAGGCGGAGCGCTTCCGCTCCGTGCCCTTGATGGATATCAAGCACTGCACCGAGGAACTGATCAAAGACGCTGGCTTTGATTACACGATCCTGCGCTCCTGCGCCTTCATGCAGGGGGTGATCGGCCAGTTCGCGATACCGGTGCTGGAAAGCCAGACCGTCTGGGTGAGCGGTAGCTCCACCCCCACGGCCTACATGAACACCCAGGATGTGGCCCGCTTTGCGGTGGCGGCCCTCAGCCGCGAGCAAACCATTGGCGGCAGCTTCCCTGTGGTGGGTCCCAAAGCCTGGAACACCGGTGAGGTGGTGCAGCTGTGTGAGCTGCTGGCGCGCAAGGAAGCCCGGGTGATCCGCGTGCCCCCCGCCCTGATGCAAACCATGCAGGGCCTGGTGTCGTTCTTTGAACCTGGGGTGAACATCGCTGAGCGCCTGGCTTTTGCCGAAGTCACCGGCGGTGGTGTGCGCCTCGATGCCCCGATGGAGGCCAGCTACGAAGCCTTTGGCCTCGATCCCGAGGAGACCACAACCCTTGAGGACTATTTGAAGGAATACTTCAGCAGCATCCTCAAGCGCTTGCGCGAAATGGAGGCAGACCTCGACAAAGATGCCAAAAAGAAACTGCCCTTCTGAACCATGGCGATTGCTCAGATCAAAAACCTGCAACGCCGGCTCACCAACCTGGAGTCCGAAGCGGTCACGGCTCTTGATCGCGCCTGCGGCAACAACCTCTGGGCCACGGTGGGTCCCGATGTGATCGATGCCCTCGAGGACAGCGATGCGCGGGCACGGGCCAACTATTACTACGGTCAATTGATGACCGTGCGGGAGTTGCAGGATGCTCTGGCCTAGCGGCTGAGCCGCTGGATGCGGCGTTGTTCCGCAGCACTGAGGGCTCTCCAGGCACCGGATTCCAGCCCCTGCAGCGAGAGGGGTGGCTCCCCATCCATCAGATCGATGGCCTGGCGGATCAGGCGCAGGGTGGGAAAGCCGATGGCGGCGGTCATGCGCCGCACTTGGCGGTTGCGCCCCTCCCGCAATTCCAGTTCCAGCCAGCAGGTGGGGATGTTGCGTCGCTCCCGGATCGGTGGCTGCCGCGCTCCGATCGTGGCGACTTGGCCGGCGGCCAGTCGCCGAGCTTTCGCGGGGCGGGTGGGTCCGTCTTTGAGGTCTAGGCCCCGGCGCAGGGGCTCGAGATCATGGTCACTGGGATCCCCCTCCACTTGGGCCCAGTAGCGGCGCCAGTGTCCCCAGCGGGGGTCAGTCAGGCGATGTTGAAGCCGGCCATTGCTGGTGAGCAGCAGCAGGCCTTCACTGTCGGCGTCCAGGCGGCCGGCGGCGTAGATGTCAGGGATGGCAATGAGATCCGCCAGGCAACCCCAGCGACTGCCAGGTTCGGGGGTGAACTGACTCAACACCCCATAGGGTTTGTGCAACAGCACAGTGGCGGGAAAGGAGGTCAGGCCAGTGAGGTCGGAGTCTTAAAATGCAACCACAGATGAATTCAGAGCGGACCTTGCATGATTGAAACCTCCGGCGTCATTGAAAAAGAGCAAGGGAACGGTTTCTATCTCGTCACGCTCGAGCAGCCCGCAGGTCACCAGTGCCTCTGCAGAGCCGCAGGCAAGCTGACCAAGTTCCGCATCAAATTGCTGGCTGGCGACAAGGTGCTGGTGGAGATCAGCCCCTATGACCTCAGCCGCGGTCGCATCACCTATCGCGAGCGCAATGCAGGCGGCCCGGGTCCCCGCCGTCGCTGAGCCCTGGCACGCCCGCTTGGTTCAGAGCAGTGCTTCCACCGCCTGCTTGATCGGGGTGCGCTGCTGCACACCACGCCACTGCTGCTTGAGCTCCTTTTGATGGAACAGCTGCAGGGTGGGGGTGCCACTCACTCCGGCTTGGGCGGCAATGGCGGCATCCTCCTCGAGATTGATTTCCACCCCTTGCGCGGCGCCATCCAGCTCCTGGAGGACCCGTTTGAGCTGGGGTTTGAACACGTGGCAAGGACCACAGCTGGGGGAGGTGTAAATCACCAGCAGTGGCCGTTCGCTCTCGTGATACAGCCGTCTGAGGGCATAGCTTCCCCCCTGCCAGAGGGCGGTGGGATCGAAATCAGCTTCTGTGGCGGTGTTGGTTTGCTGTGGTAGCTCGGCAGGCGCTGGCTCCACCTCCTCCCGCTCGATGGTGACCGCCAGATCGTGGTGGGTGAGCCAGCGTTCGGCAGCCAAGGCCGCCTGACAGCCGCTGGCGGCAGCGGTGATGGCTTGGCGCCATTGCTGATCGGCCACATCACCTGCTGCAAACACCCCCTCGAGCTCGGTGCTGGGTTGGCCTGGGGTGGTGATCAGATAGCCGCGCTCATCAAGGGGCAGTTGGCCTTGCACTAGGCGGGTGTTGGGGGTGTGGCCGATGGCATAGAAGAGCCCCCGCACGGCGAGGCGCTCGGCTGATTCGCCACTGGCAGTGCTCAGTTGCACCGCTTCCAGCCAGTCCTTGCCATCAAAGCCGCTGATCTGGCGATCCCAGTGCACCTGAATCTGGGGGTTGGCCAGCACCCGATCGGCCATGGCGCGGCTGGCCCGTAATTCATGCCGGCGCACGATCAGGTGCACCTTGCTGCCGTATTTGGTGAGATAAACGGCCTCTTCGCAGGCGGAATCACCGCCGCCGACAACCGCCAGCTCCTCATGGCGGAACTGGGGGGTGGCGCCATCACAAATGGCGCAGGCGCTGATGCCGCTGCTCCAGAAGCGGTCTTCACCAGCGATGCCAAGCCGGTTGGCACTGGCGCCAGTGGCCAGGATCAGGCTGTGGGTGAGGATCTCCCGCCCCTCCACCGTGACGCGATAGGGGCGTTGGGAGAGATCGAGCGCATCGGCATCCGCTTCGATCAAGCGAGTGCCCCAGCGCTCGGCCTGGGATTTCATCCGATCCATCAGATCGGGACCCAGGATGCCGTCGGGAAAACCGGGAAAGTTCTCCACGTGGGTGGTGGTCATCAATTGACCACCGGGAATGCCGCCGTCTTGAAAGCCAGTGATCAACAGCGGGCTGAGATTGGCGCGCGCTGCATAGAGCGCAGCTGTGTAACCGGCGGGACCGGAACCAATCACCACGAGGTTTTCAACCGCCGCGGCAGAGCGTGTCATCGGGCTTATGCGGAATCGCTACGAGTTAAGGCTAGCGATTGCGGGTGGCACGGTGAGGGGGTTGTTGAGAGCATCCGGGCTGCCTAGCAGCCAATCGGCGTGCTCGGCTGTGAGGGCATAGCTGGCCTCATAGTCCTCAGCCGCCTCTAGAAGAGCGATGCGCTCTTCTAGCCACGCCAGTGTTGACTTCAGGCTGGGATGCGGAGTTGATCTCACGGTCATGGTGACCTCCTCCAGGTGATATTCACGCTGGTCGGGCGAGTGCCCTTCCGGGGCGTGCATTCGTGAAACGTCGCATTTTTTCGATGACCGGAGTGTTACTGACGACACCCAGCAGCGATTTGTCCCCATTTGGGGTTCCCGCCCGCTACGGGGTCGGTGCGTCTACATGCAGGGAGCGGGGCAGGGCTTGGATGGGGCGTGGGGTTGTGCGCCGGCGACGTTTTTCCATCGGCGGCGGCGGTTTGACCTCGCCTGGTTCCTCGTACTGGAACACGTAGGGATTGGGTTCCTCGGCCTCCTTCTCTTCAGGCTCCGGCTTGCTGTCGCTGGGGTTGCTGCGGTATGGCTCCACTCGCAAGCGAACCTGGGCCAAGGCTGCGGCGCTGCTGAGGTTGATCAGGCCAAGACTCAGCAGAGCGGCCAGCGGTGCTGAAGGGTTTTTCATGGGCTGGAGAGTACCTGGCCTGTCGGGCAGCGGGGGCAAAAAAAAACCCCGCTGCCCGGCAGCGGAGTTCGATGTGACGTGCTTGCGGTGGGCTCCGGGTGCCTGCTGTTCTCCGCTGACTTCATTAAGGCAGCTGGAGACCACGGAACTATGACTGGATCAGGCGGGCGCCTGACCAAATGTGACCGAGGGAGATTGAGTATTTCTACTCAGGGTGAATGGCTCCTGCGTCTCTAGTTTCCGGCCATCCATGGGCCTTCGGCCCCGTATCTCCTATGGCTCACCATTTCCATCCGCCACCTTCCTCCTCCCCGTCGCTGCCACCGGAGCAGCGCCGCTGCCTGGAGCGTTGTCTGCGCCGTGACTGCGACATCGATCCGCTGATCCTGCGCCTGCGCGTGTTGCGTCGTCAGGGACAAACCGTCTTCGCCCGTAGCCTCGAACAGGAACTTCTGCCCCTCTTCTGACCCCTTTGAGCTCCGGCCCTTTGGCGCCTCCCTTCCAGCAGCGTCTGCCCTGGATCGGCGGTGATCTGCAGACGCTGCGCGACACCCTGCGACCGCCGCAGCTTCCCCTCGATCAGGGGGAGTCAGTGCCGATCGCCCTGGGCGATGGCGGTGAGCTGTTGGCCCTGCATGACCGTGTTGACCATCCCCGGGCCCTGGTGCTGCTGCTCCATGGCTTGGGGGGCAGCAGCCGGCGCGAGGGGCTGCGCCGCATGGGGCTGGCGCTGCAGGCTGCAGGGTTTGCGGTGCTGCGCCTCAATCTGCGAGGGGCTGGTCCTGGGCGTGCCCTGGCCAACGGCACCTATGCGGCCAGTTGCAACAGCGATCTGGCGCCCGTGCTGCAGCGGGCCAGGCAACTGGCTGCTGGTCAGCCCTTGCTGGGGGTGGGGATTTCCCTGGGTGGCTCCATCCTGCTGAATGCCTGCCTCGACCCCCAGCTCAGCGGGGCATCGCCGGCCCTCGATGGCCTGGTGTGCACCAGCAGCCCGCTGGATCTGGCGGACTGTTCAGCCTCGATTGAGCGCCCCCGCAACCGCATTTATCAGCGCTGGTTGATGCAACGCCTGGTGGCTCAGACCCTGGAGGATCCCGGCGGGGTGACCCCCGAGGAGGTTGAAGCGCTCCAGGCAGTTCGCAGCATCCGCGATTTTGACCAGGCCATCACTGCCCAGCGTTGGGGCTATGGCCATGTGGAGCGCTATTACAACGAAGCCAGCCCGGTGCATCGGCTCCACCAGCTGCAGGTGCCCTGCATGCTGCTGCAGGCTGAGGACGATCCCTGGGTGCCGGCGCAGGTGACGGCTGCCCAGCGCGGGCGATCCCCCAGTCTGGAGGTGGTGATGACGCGCCATGGGGGCCACAACGGGTTCCATGGTGTGGGGGATTCACCCCTGGCCTGCTGGGGTGATCGGCTTACGGCCCGTTGGTTGCAAGGCTTGATCGGTGGCTGATCCAGGCCTCGATCGGTGCCCCATGGAGCAAGTGCTCGCTCACGATCCGCTCAATCCTCTCTGGCGTCAGCCCCACATACCAGATGCCATCGGGCCAAATCAGCATCACCGGGCCATCGGCGCAGTGGCGTAGGCAATCCACCTTGCTGCGCAACACCACCCCCTCTGGACGCTGGGGATCCTCCAGGCCGCTGTTGCGCAGGCTGCGTTTGAGTTGATCCCAGCATTGGGCCCCCATGGGGCCCTGGTGGCAGAGGGCTTTGCTGGGGGTGGCACAGAGCAGCAGATGGCGCTGAACCCGCTGGTGATCACTCAAAGCTGCACAAGCTTGCTGGCCTGTTCAGCTTCGTCGATCTGCTCGAGGGTTTGATGCAGCGTTTCGATCTCAGCCAGGAGCTGCTCCAAGCGGCTGGCATCGCAGCCATCCCCCTGCACGGCGTCCATGGAGCTCAGCACCCGTTGCACCCGCTGGCTGGCCTGCTCCAGGTGGCACCGCCGTGCGGGCTGCAGCTGCTCCCGATGCCGCAGCAGCAGGCTGAGCAGGCTGTCAATCGAGCGCAGTTCCTGCATGATCAGCTGAGGGTGTTGGTTCTGCGGTTTCAGCATCCGGCTTGATCTCCCATTGCAGGGTGGATAGGGTTGTCAGGTGGGTGCGCAGGCGTTCATCAAGTTTTTATTGGCCGCTGAATAGCTCCGATAACCTGCACAACGATGCGCTGGATCGATGTTTGAAAACGACCGCCGTCCACCGTGGTTGAACTGGTTGTTTCTGGCCATGTTCCTGTGGTCGTCATGGACCTTGGCCGGGTATTGGTTCGAGCAGCTGCGCCATTGAGCGCGTTCCACGCGGCGCTTGTGATCAAGCGTTGATTTGTGTAAATTCGCTGACCATTTTCAAGGGTTGCCTGTGCTCGCTTGGATCACTGCACGCAGTTATCTGCTGCTGTTTTCTGCCGTGGGCGCGGTGGCCATTGATTACGGCAGTTATTGGTTCGCGTTGGTGTTGCGCTGCGTGTCGCTGTGGCGCCAGGCGGCCTGAGCAACACGCAGCGGCTGCGCCATCAGCGCAGCGATTCGCTGTGATTCACAAGCAGGTGACGCACATCTTCAATCCCTGCTTCCGCTTGCTGGCGCGCCAGCTCGAAGTTGCCATTGGCTTCGCCAATTAACGCTTCACCCACCCGGTCGAGCAGCTCCTCGTGCCGTTCCTGCAAAAAGGCCAGCACTTCCTGCTCAATCACCTGGCGCACCGCCTGGGCACGCAAGGGGTTGTGGTCAGCCTCGGCGTAGGTGCCTCCCACCAGTTCCTGGATGAAGAGGCGCTGCACCTCGGAACTGCGGAAGAAACTCTCCACCGCATTGATCGTGCCGTCGGCCAGGGTGCGCTCCACCTCCATCGGCTCATCGGCGAGCTTGAACTCCCAGTTCAGGTGGCGCCGCTGCCAGCCCTGTTGCTGCAGCATCGGCACCACGGTCTGGGAGAACGTGTCCACCGAAATTTCGTAGATGCGTTCCGCCAGGCGTTCGCACCAGTCGTGGCCATGCTCCTGCAAATTGTGCTGGAGCTGATCGCGCCCCACCTCGTGGCCACCGTGGTGGCTGTGGCAGACATCACCGGGGCATTCGATCGCGGTTAGGGACATGGCCGGCTGCTAGGGGCTCACATGGTTGATAGGTCCCCCAGCGATTTGCGCGCCACGGCTGCAGATTGTTTTCGGGGCTCAGGCTGCCGCTCAGGCCGCCAGGGACGGGGCCAGGGCTTCATTCACCGCCTGGCGGGCCCATTGGTCCACAGCCAACACATCATCCAGGCTGGGATTGCCGCGCCAGTCTTTGCGGTGTCGATCGCAGGTGGCTTCAATCAGGCGGGGAATATCCAGGAAGTGGATGCGTTCCTCCAGGAACAGGGCCACCGCCTGTTCATTGGCGGCATTGAGCACCGCGGGCATGGTGCCGCCAGCGCGGCCGGCCGCATAGGCCAGATCCATGCAGGGGTACTTGGCTGGATCCGGGGCCCGGAAGGTGAGTTGGCCCAGTTCGGTGAGATCGAGGCGCCGCCAGGGGGTTTCCAGGCGCTCAGGCCAGCTGAGGCAGTAGAGGATCGGCAGCTTCATATCAGGCCAGCCCAGTTGGGCCAGCACCGATGAATCGGCCAGCTCCACCATCGAATGAATGATCGATTGGGGATGGATCACGATCTCGATGTGGTCGTAATCCACGCCATAGAGATAGTGGGCTTCGATCACTTCCAGCCCCTTGTTCATCAAGGACGCTGAATCAACGGTGATCTTGCGGCCCATGCTCCAGTTGGGATGGCTGGTGGCATCAGCCACGGTGGCCTTGGCCAGATCAGCGGCATCCCAATCGCGGAAGGCACCACCGGAGGCGGTGAGTTGAATCCGCCGCAGCCCGGGGGTGGGCACGCCGGTGGAGAGCCGTGCCGTGTCGGCCCAGGGGGTGCCCTGCAGGCACTGGAAGATGGCGGAGTGCTCGGAATCAGCCGGCAGCAGGCGACTGCCGCTGCGCTCCAGCGCCGGCAGCACCACTGGGCCTGCGGCGATCAGGGTTTCCTTGTTGGCCAGGGCCAGATCCTTGCCGGCCTCAATCGCCGCCATGGTGGGCATCAACCCGGCGCAGCCCACGATTCCGGTCACCACCAGGTCGGCACTGGGCCAGGCCGCTGCTTGGCAGAGCCCTTCGCTGCCGCCCACCAGTTGCGGCAACGGGGCGATGGCCAGGGCTTTGAGGCGTTCGCGCAGCTCGCTCAGCAGGGCTGGATCGGCCAGGGCCACCACCTCGGGCTGGAACTGGCGGATTTGCTGCACCAGCAGCTCCAGATTGCGGCCTGCGGTGAGGGCCACCACCTTGAAGCGCTGCGGGAATTCCGCCACGATTTCAAGGGTCTGGGTTCCGATGGAACCGGTGGATCCCAGCACGCTGAGGGCTTTCACACAGATCTGGGCGGTGCGGCGCCAGTCTCCCATCGGATCTGTCGTTCACTGCCATGCTGGCCAACAGTTCGAGGTGCAGAGCTGGCGATGGCAGCGCGGGAGCAGTGGCGATCCGGCTTGGGGTTTGTGCTGGCGGCAGCCGGCAGCGCCGTGGGCTTGGGCAATCTCTGGGGATTTGCCTACCGGGCCTCCCAGGGGGGCGGTGGTGCCTTCCTGCTGCTCTATTTATTGATTGTGCTGGTGGTCTGTCTGCCGGTGCTGGTGGCGGAGATGGTGCTGGGGCGCAGCACGGGCCACAGCCCACTGCTGGCACCGGTCACGGCAGCTGGTTCCCGTTGGCAACCGCTGGGCTGGCTGTTCATTGCCGCCTCCTGCGGAATCCTGGCGTTCTATGCCGTGCTGATGGGCTGGACAGGTCACACCCTGATCCACGCCCTGTTTGTGGGGTTACCCCCGGATCTCGATAGCGCCACCACCTTTTTCCAAGGGGTGAGTGGCGGCAACAGTGTGCTGCTGGGGCAGGCCCTCTCGCTGCTGCTCACCGCTGCGGTGGTGGCCACCGGGGTGCAGGCCGGCATTGAGCGCCTCTCCCGCTGGGCCCTGCCGCTGCTGTTTGTGTTGCTGATTGCCCTGGCGATCTGGGCTGCCGGTCTCGATGGCGCTGAGGCTGGGCGCCAGACCTTCCTGCTGGATTTCGATCGGGCTCAGCTGCTCAACCTCACCACGATCCGCAACGCCTTCAACCAGGCTTTCTTCTCGATCGGCACCGGCATCGGTTGCATCCTGGCCTATGCCGCCTATCTCGATCGGCGCGCTCACCTGCCCCGTGAGGCGGTGGCTGTGGTGGGCATGGACACCGCCGTTGGTCTGTTGGCCGGTCTGGTGACTTTCCCGGTGGTGATGAGTTTCGGGCTGCAGAACACCATCAGCGCCTCCACGGTGAGCACCCTGTTCGTGGCCCTGCCCACCGGTCTGGCCTCCCTGGGCACCACCGGACGGGTGGTGGCGGTGCTGTTCTTCATGCTGGCTTATCTGGCGGCGATCACCTCCTCGGTGTCGCTGCTGGAGGTGCCTGTGGCATCGCTGATGGATCGGCTGGGCTGGAGCCGGCGCCGGGCTGTGATTCTGGCCTCGGTGCTGATCTTCATCGCGGGGCTGCCGGCGGCCACCTCCGAATCAGCCCTTGGCTTCATGGATTCAGTCTTCGGTGGCGTGCTGCTGGTGCTGGGTGGTCTGTTGATCTCACTGCTGATGGGCTGGAGCGCATCGGGGCGTTTCCGGGACGATCTCAGCCGCTCTGGCACACCGGCCCCCCTGCGCCATTGGTTGCTGCTGATGTTGCGCTGGGTGTCTCCCCTGGTGATCTCCATCGGTTTGGTGATCAGCGTGGTGGATCTGATGCGCGGCTGGTTCGGGTAAAAGGGAGCGGCGACGGGCAACAACAAATGATGGAATGGCTGAAGCGCTGGAACTTCATCGAGCGTGCCCGCTACGAGCGCCAGCTGCTGGATGCCTACGGCCGCGGCGAAAACATCGAAGCCCTGGCCGCAGCCTGTGAGCCGGGCTTCCAGAAGGAGGTGTGGGAATCCATGGCCCCCCGCATCCGCAAGATGGAGACGATGATGCGCGACAAAAAGCCCCCCACCCAGAGCTAAGCAGCTGCGGGTCCCATGGGTCTTCGGTGTGGATGTGATTACACCGACTGATGGTCTGGTGACCAGTGGGCTTCAATGGCGGTACGGGAATACATGTTTCCGCTTCTTTGACCAGGGAGTGTCATGAACCTTCATCAGGGGGTCCGGCTTCACCTTCCCGGCGATAGCCGCTGTTTCCAGCTTCTCAGCGTTGATGAGCCCCGTGGCCGCTGTTATTTGCGCCAGCTTCCGCTCACCCGCCATGGTTCGCGGGTGATTGAAGTCAGCCTCGAGAGCATCGCCGGAGCTGAACCGGCCTAAGCGCGGATCCAGTCGGTGATGCCGCCGGGTTTATCGACCAGTTCGATGCCGGCATCCTTGAGTTCAGCGCGAATCCGATCGGCTTCGCCAAAGTCTTTGGCTTTCTTGGCCGCCAGCCGTGCGGCGATCTGCGCCTCGATGGCCGCATCATCCAAGCCGTTGTCCGCAGCTGTTGCCGCGTCCTCTGGGTTGAGTCCCAGCACGGCGGCTAGCTCTTGCAGCAGCTGCCATTGCGGCTGCAGGTCCTGCTCGTTATTGCTGGCCTGATCCCCCCGTTCCAATCGATTGGCGAGCGCTTTCAAGGGGCGCGCCAGCTCGAACAGCACCGCCAGGCCCCCGGAACTGTTGAGGTCATCGTCCATGGCTTCGATGAAGCGCTGGCGCTGCTCCTCCAAGGCGCTGCTGCGCTCACCCTGCGTGTCAGTCCCCCAGCCCAGGGCCTCGCCATGGCGCTGAGCCAGCAGCAGGGCGCTGTTGAGACCCTTCCAGCCGCTGGCCGCGGCATCGAGGGCTTCAGCGGTGAAGTCGAGGGGTTTGCGGTAGTGGGCCTGCAGCACAAACAGGCGCAGGGTCATGGGCGACACACCGCTGTCGAGCAGGGCTCGGATCGTGGTGAAGTTGCCGAGGGATTTCGACATCTTGGTTCCGCCCACATTCACCATGCCGTTGTGCATCCACACCGACGCCAGTGGGGCGCCGTTGGCGGTTTCTGATTGGGCGATTTCGTTTTCGTGGTGCGGGAACACCAAATCCCCACCGCCCAGGTGGATGTCAATCGTGAGCCCGAGCTCCTGGCGCACCATGGCTGAGCATTCGATGTGCCAGCCCGGCCGGCCCGCTCCCCAGGGGGACTCCCAGCTGGGTTCGCCTTCTTTGGCCCCTTTCCAGAGGGCGAAATCAAAGGGGTGCTGCTTGCGGCTCTCTTCGCCTGCGGCGGTGCGGCCACTGGCCCCCTGTTGCTGCTCGTTGGGATCGCGGCCGCTGAGCTTGCCGTAATCCCTGGCTTTGGCCACCGCGAAATAAACATCGCCGTCGGCGCTGTAGGCGGCGCCTTTGGCTTCCAGTTCGCGAATCAGTTCCTGGATGCCATCGATGCAGCGGGTGGCCCGTGGCATGCGATCCGCCGGCAGGATGTTCAGCCGGCCCATGTCCACCTCAAAGGCCTCGATATTGCGTTCACTCACCGCCTGCATCGAGCTGCCTTCCTCGGCGGCTCGCTTGAGGATCTTGTCGTCGATATCGGTGTAGTTCTGCACGAAGGTCACGTCGTAGCCGCGCCAGATCAGGTAGCGGCGCAGCACATCCCAGTTGATGTAGCTGCGGGCGTGGCCCAGGTGGCAGAGGTCATAGACCGTGACGCCGCAGCAGTAGATCGTGGCCTTGCCCGGTTCGAGGGGCTCAAACGCTTCCGTGCGGCTGGTGAGGCTGTTGGTGAAGCG
Organism: Synechococcus sp.; assembly: GCA_035286165.1. Taxonomy (GTDB): domain Bacteria; phylum Cyanobacteriota; class Cyanobacteriia; order PCC-6307; family Cyanobiaceae; genus RCC307. Next base: position 7,009 of record JAYKHZ010000052.1, on the reverse strand, counting down.
CAGGGGCACAGCAGAAACAAGTGCGGAACCGGAGATTACGTTCCAGCCGGCAGCTGGTTATTTCGCCTCCATCCAGTTGGGGCCACAGCCCAGGTCCACCACCAGCGGCACCGCCAGGCTGACCGCCTGCTCCATGGTTTGGCGCACAGCCGATTCCACCTGCGTCTGCGCTGCTGGATCGCATTCGAGCACCAATTCATCGTGCACCTGCAGCAGCAATTGCGCTGGTAGCTGTTCCTCATCCAGTCGCCGCTGCAGATCCACCATCGCTTTTTTGATGATGTCGGCGCTGGAGCCCTGGATCGGCGCATTGGCGGCAGCCCTCAGCTGCTGCGCCTCCATGCCGCCGCGGCGGGCCACATCCAGATCGATCTCGGCGGGATCTTTGCCCTTGAGCCGGCCCAGCCCCTGGGGATCGAAGTGGAAGGGGCGACGGCGCCCCATCAGGGTTTCCACGTAGCCGCGGCTCAGGGCCAGGCGCTCCTGCCACTCGAGGAAGGCAAAGATCTTGGGGTAGCGCTGCTTGTAGCGGCTGAGGAACTCCTTGGCTTCCGCCTGGCTGACGCCCGTGGAGCGGGCGAAGCGCTGGGCACCCATGCCATAGATCACGCCGAAGTTGATGGTTTTGCCCAGGCGACGTTCCGCGTCGCTCACCTCGTCTTTGTCGAGCAGCAAACGGGCGGTGAGGGCATGCACGTCCTCGCCGTTGTTGAAGGCATCGATCAGGGGCTCCTCCCCGGACAGGTGCGTGAGGATGCGCAGCTCGATCTGGCTGTAGTCGGCGCTCAGCAGGGTCCAGTCGGGTTGGGGCAGGAAGGCCTTGCGGATCTGGCGGCTGAAAGCGGTGCGGATCGGGATGTTCTGCAGATTCGGGTTGCTGCTGGAGAGCCGCCCGGTGGCGGTCACCGCTTGATTGAAATCGGTGTGCACCCGGCCGGTTTCCGCCTCCACCAGCTGGGGCAGGGCATCCACATAGGTGCTCTTGAGTTTGCTGAGGGTGCGGTGCTCCAGCACCAGGGGCACCACCGGGTGGGCGTCTTCGAGTTTTTCCAGCACCGCGGCATCGGTGCTCCAGCCGGTTTTGGTTTTGCGCGATTTCTTGCGATCGAGCCCCAGGGTGTCGAACAGCAGCTCCCCCAGCTGTTTGGGGGAGGCCAGGTTGAACTCCACGCCCGCCGCTGCTTTGGCCTCCTGTTCCAACCGTTCCAGGGTGCTGCCCATCGTTTCGGAGAGGCCTGCCAGGTACGGCACATCGATGCGGATCCCGGTGGCTTCCATCCGTGCCAGCACGGGCTCCAGCGGTTGTTCCACCTGATCCAGCAGTGCCCTGAGCTCCTGGCCCAGCTGCGTCAGCTGGCTGGCGCGGTCGATGGCCAGGCGCCGGGTGAGGTGCACATCCATGGCGCAGTACTGCGCCGCTGCATCGAGGGGCACCTCGGCGAAGTTGGCGGCTTTGCCCTCCTTGGCTTTGCCCACCAGATCGCTGAACTGGGTGGCGCTGATGCCGTACTCCCGCTGGGCCATGGCATCGAGGCTGTGCTTGGCGGAGGCATCCAGCAGGTAATCGGCCAGCAGCGTGTCGATCACCACCCCCTCGAGGGCCAGGCCGTGGCGCAGCAGCACCAGGCGGTCGTATTTGGCGTTTTGCAGGGTTTTTGGATGCTCGTTGCTGGCCAGCCATGGCGCCAGCTGCATCAGCACGGCCTCCAACGGCAACTGCTGCAGGGTTGGGGATTCCCCCTCGAGGGGCAGCTCTGCCGGTGGGCGATGGCCCACGGGGATGTAGGCCAGATCCTCAGGCCCGGAACCCCAGCAGAGGCCGAGGCCCACCAGCTGGGCCTGGAATGGGTTGAGATCGGTGGTTTCGGTGTCGAGTGCCACCGGGGCCTGGGGGTCGCGGCAGTCCATCAGCCGCTGCATCAACGTCGTGAGAGTGGCTTCGCTCTGGATCAGCTGCGGTTGCAGCTGGGGTGTGTCATCGCTGGCCTCGCTGGCGGTTGCTGGGCTCTCGGGTTCCGCCACGGCTGGGGCTGCCGCCTCGCCGTTGGCCTTAGCTGCTGATACGAGGGCCTGACCCGGGGCCGAGAACACTTCGGCAAACAGCTCGCTCTGGCGTTTGAGGCTGTGCAGTTCCAGCTCTTCAAGCCGGCTGCTGAAGCGCTCGAGATCCACCTGGGTCAGGGCCAGGGGCGGATCCTGCGGCAGGGGAATGTCCACCAGGATCTCGGCCAGCATCCGCGAGCGGTAGGCGTTTTCCTTGTCGTTGGTGAGCTTCTGTTTCAGGGCCCCTTTGATGGCACCGGCACTGTCCTTGGGACCGGCGAGGGCCTCCAGGGTTCGATAGACCCCATCGAGATCGCCGTTTTCCTTGAGCAGGTTGATGGCGGTTTTGGGGCCAACGCCCCGCACACCGGGGATGTTGTCGCTGCTGTCGCCGGTGAGGGCCTTGAGGTCCACCACCTCCGGCGGGGTGACCCCGAGCTTGGCCACCACGCCCTCCTCGCGGATCTCGGTGGGCCCGCTGCTTCTGGCATAGGGGCCCCCGCCCATGTAGAGCACCGCGATGTCGCGGTTGTCATCCACCAGCTGGAACAGGTCGCGGTCGCCCGAGAGGATGCGCACCCGCCAGCCCTCGCGGGCGGCCCGGTTGGCCAGGGTGCCGAGCACATCGTCGGCTTCGTAGCCGGGGGCCAGGCAGAGGGGCAGGTTCAGCTGGCTGCGCAGGATCTCCTGCAGGTTGTCCACGTCCTGAAAGAAGTGGTCAGGGGCCACATCACGGTTGGCCTTGTAGGTCTCATCGGCCTTGTGGCGGAAGGTGGGTTCGGCCGTGTCGAAGGCGATCACCACCCCCTGGGGGCGCAGGCCCTTGCAGTTGTCGAGCAGGGCTTTCAGGAACCCGTAGGTCACGCTGGTGGGGATCCCGTCCTTGGTGCTCAGGCCCCCGTCTCCCCCTTTGCTGAAGGCGTAGAAGCTGCGGAAGGCCAGGGAATGGCCATCCACCAGCAGCAGCAGGGGTTTAGTGGCCGAACCCATGGCGCGTGAAATGGGCTTTACAGCCTGCCATCCGGCATCCTTGAACGAGCACCAACCTTGTAATGGGGCGCCAACCCAGCCGGTATGCGGTTCACCTCCTGCTGGAGGGGGGGCATCGCCACAGCGTCCACTTTCCTAACCTGGAGGCATTCCAGGCGTGGTACGGAGAATCGCTGAATAACCCCGACGCCCAGTCCTTCGTGAACGTTCCCATCAATGAGCTGGAGGGTGAATACTTCGTGGTGCGACCTCGAGCTGTTCTGGCGCTGCATGTGGAACCACAGTTCACCGGTCTGGAATGAGCGCTGAGCGCCTGAGCCTGCTCTGGGGCATCACCATGGCCTCCGGGGCAACGGCCCAGCTCCTGGCAAGGCTCACCAGCCTGCCGGGGGTGGTGCTGCTGCTGGCCAGTGGGCTGGTGGTGGGCCGTGCTGGCTTCCACTGGGTGGAGCCCCTCGATCTCGGCAGTGGGCTGGGCACGGTGGTGGGGCTGCTGGTGAGCCTGGTGCTGTTCGATGGCGGGCTCAACCTGAGGCTGCCCGGCGGCGAACTGAAAACAGCTGTGCTGCGCATTGTGGCGGTGCGGTTGCTGGTGGCCCTCGGTGGAGGGCTGCTGGCCGCCCATTTGTTGGCCGGACTGAATTGGTCGCTGGCCGCGGTCTACAGCGCCATCGTGCTGGCCACCGGCCCCACGGTGGTGACGCCCTTGGTGCAGCAGATGCGCCTGGAGGCCCCGTTGGGGGATGTGCTTGAGGGGGAGGGCCTGGTGCTCGAGCCCATTGGTGCTGTGCTGGCGCTGATGCTGCTGGAGCTGGTGCTGGGGGATCGCTCCGGCTGGACCGGTGTGGCCGAAGGCCTGGTGCTGCGCCTGGGGTTTGGCCTGGCGATGGGGGCCCTGAGCGGGCTGCTGCTCTCGGAGCTGTTGCGTCGCCTGCCGGCTGATTCAGGGGTGCTGGGGCTGCGCCTGCAGCTGAGCCTGGGAATCCTGTTTTTGATGTATACCGGCTGCGAAGCCCAGCTGCCGGAATCCGGTTTGCCAGCCGCGGTGGCGGCTGGATTGGTGGTGGGCCGGCGCCCCTCCTCAGAACCGCAGCAGCTCGATGGCTTGATCCGTCAGCTGGCCCAGCTGGCGATCACCTTGCTCTTTCCATTGCTGGCGGCCGATGTGTCCTGGCGCGAGCTCAGTCCCCTGGGCCTTGGGGGGATGGCCTGCGTGCTGGCGTTGATGTTTGCGGTGCGGCCGCTGGCGATCCTGGTGGCCACCACCGGATTGCCATTGCAGGCGGGGCAGCGCCTGATGCTCACCTGGTTGGCGCCGCGGGGAATCGTCACCGCCGCGGTGGCCTCGCTGTTTGCCATCCGCCTGGAGGCGGCCGGGGTGTCGGGTTCCGGTCGCCTTCAGGGGCTGGTGTTCCTCACGATTTTGATGACCGTGGGGCTGCAGGGCCTCACGGCACCCTGGCTGGCGGGTCGGCTCGGATTGATCAAACCCGAGCCTGAAGCGGTGGACCCTGAGTCAGCCCAGGCAGCGGCTGATACGGCCCCGGTCTTCACCGGTGGCGTGCAGTAGCAGCCAGCTCTCCATCAGATCCGGTCCTTGCAGCTGACCCAGCAGAGCTGCCCGCAGGGACTTCATCAGCACACCCTTTTTCACGCCGGCGCTCTCGCAGGCCTGGCCCAGCAGGCTCTTGGCTGCATCAGCCTCCAGCTCCCCTTCAGGCAGTGCCGCCAGCAGGGCTGCCAGGGCGTCACGGGCACCGGCCTGCTCCAGTTGCTTGAGGGCATCGCTTTGCAGCTCAGGGCGCTCAAAGAAGGGCCTGGCCTGCTCCACCCCATCGGCCAGCAGTGTCAGCGAGGGGCCGATCAGCTGGCAGAGCTGCTGGCGCCAGCTCGGCCGGGTGTCGCTGATGGCAAAGCCCTTCTCCTCCCACAGGGGCTCGAGGCGGCGGCACAGCTCCTCGTGGCCCAATTCGTGCAGCACCTGGCCGTTGAGCCAATTGAGCTTGTCCCAGTCAAAGCGGGCTCCCGCTTTGTTCACCCGCTCAAAGCCAAACACCTCCGTGGCCTGCTCCAGGGTGAAGCGCTCCCCCATGCCCTCGGGCGCCGACCAGCCCAGCAGGGTCATGTAGTTGGCCAGGGCCGCGGCTGTGTACCCCATGTCGCGGAAGTCGCTGACTGAGGTGACGCCATCCCGCTTGGAGAGCTTGCGGCCCTCCTGGTTGAGGATGAGAGGGGTGTGGGCAAATTCGGGCACCGCCAGTCCGAGCGCCTCATAGAGCAGCAGCTGCTTGGCGGTGTTGGCGATGTGGTCTTCGCCGCGGATCACATGGCTGATGCCCATTCCGGCGTCATCCACCACCACCACCAGGTTGTAGAGGGGATCACCGATCTGATCAGCCGGGGCGCGCCGGGCAATCACCATGTCGCCGCCCAGATCACTGGCGCTCCAGCGCATGGCCCCACGCACCAGGTCATGCCATTCGATGCTGCGGGATTCATCAATGCGGAAGCGCACGGTGGCTTCCCGCCCTTCCGCTTGATAGGCGGCCTCCTGTTCGGGCGTCAGATCGCGGTGGCGGTTGTCGTACCGCGGTGCCTGCTTGTTGGCCATCTGCGCTTCGCGCATGGCCGTGAGCTCCTCTTCGCTGGCGTAGCAGCGGTAGGCCAGGCCAGCCTCCAGGAGTTGGGCGATGGCTTGGCGGTGCTGCTCCACGCGGGTGCTCTGCACCACGGGCTCACCATCCCATTGCAAGCCCAGCCATTGCAGCCCTTCAAGGATGTTGGCGGTGTACTCCTCTTTGCTGCGCTCCTTGTCGGTGTCTTCGATGCGCAGCACGAACTCACCACCGCAATGGCGAGCGAAAAGCCAATTGAACACAGCGGTGCGTGCTGTGCCGATGTGCAGGGTCCCGGTGGGACTTGGGGCCAAACGAACCCGAACCGAACCGCTGGGTGCTCCGGTAACCGGTGAGGTCATTGATGATTGAAACGGGACTGACGGGGCTCGAACCCGCAACTTCCGCCGTGACAGGGCGGTGCTCTAACCAATTGAACTACAGTCCCATGCCTTTGGAATCAAAAGCGACTCGTGAAAACCACGGTTAAGTGATTGTCAGTTGCCGGTTTGAACCGCGCGCATGACCCCGCTCGGAGGTGAAGTAATTATTGGCTGTCGGGGTGCCCTGCGTCAACCATCCGCTGAAAAATTCAGGCCAGGCTCGCGGCTGGCGGAAGCCGTTTAACGCATAAAAAAACCGATCAACCCAAGAGAGTTGATCGGCTAGGCATTCAGCCATCAAGACTGAATGAATGACTAACAATTGCTGAAAACCGAGTGCTGAACAGAAATGCTCAGCCTGCTCTTCCTCAAGGACGGAAGCCAGCGGGTTCAATCAAGCGAACTTGATTGCCGCGAGCAGTGAATTCACGACCCTGATCGCTTTGAACAACAACGCGACCACCGGACTTCACTCGGATCACCCTGGCCCGCACCCAACCGAGGGCTGCGGATTCGAGCACTTTCACAACATCGCCAGGTTGAAGATCCAATTCCATGTTTTAGACCTCGATTCAGACCTCAAATGTGAACAAGGGATGCACCGTACGCGCCGTGGAGGACTCGAACCCCCGACATCAGGTTTTGGAGACCTGCGTTCTACCAACTGAACTAACGGCGCAAGAGGCGATGCACCCCAAGCCAGTGCCCAACTTTAGGCACTGGCGACGCTCCTCGGGCGCCTGAATCAGCGATCGAAGCGCTGTTTCACCCGGGTTGCCTTGCCCATCCGCTCGCGCAGATAGAAGAGCTTCGCCCGACGAACTTTACCGCGCCGCTCCACCTTGATCGAGGCCACCTGGGGGCTATGCAGCATGAACACACGCTCCACGCCGATGCCTTGGAAAATTCGGCGCACGGTGATGGTGGCGTTGAGGCCTCCATGCCGCATGGCAATCACCACACCCTCATAGGGCTGAA
>JAYKHZ010000051.1:0-6552 GCA_035286165.1 Synechococcus sp. | reverse complement strand
CCTGCTGCAGCACCTCTTCGAGGTTGAACAGGGTGCGGCCGCAGCTGGGGCAGGCCACGTACTCCACCATCGTTTTGCGCAGGCCCAGCGACTGCAGAATCCCGTAGCAAACAGGGATTTCCTTCTCAGGTGCCTCGGTGAGCGACACCCGGATCGTGTCGCCCAGGCCATCGGAGAGCAGGGTGGCGATGCCAGCGGTGCTTTTGATTCGCCCGTAATCTCCATCGCCGGCTTCTGTCACCCCCAGGTGCAAGGGGTAGTTGAAGCCTTCGGCATCCATGCGATGGGCCATCAGCCGGTAGGCCGCCAGCATCACCGGGGCCCGCGAGGCCTTCATCGAAATCACGATGTTGTGGAAATCGAGTCGGTCGCAGATGCGAATGAACTCCAGCGCTGACTCCACCATCCCCAGGGGGGTATCGCCGTAGCTGAACAGCATGCGTTCAGCCAGGGAGCCGTGGTTGACGCCGATGCGCAGGGCTTTGTCCTGCTCCTTGAGGCTGGTGACCAACGGCTCGAAGGTTTCGGCAATGCGCTGGCCGATCGCTTCAAATTCCTCCGGGGAGAACTCGGTGCGATTGGGATCGGGCTTGTCGAACACAAACAGGCCCGGATTGATCCGCACCTTGTCCACATGCTTGGCCACCTCAAGGGCGATCTTCATGCCGTTGTGGTGCACATCAGCCACCAGGGGCACCCGCGCCCCGGCGGCCTCCAGACGCTGGCGGATCTCGCCAACGGCCTTGGCATGGGCCAGGCTTGGCACCGTGAGCCGCACGATTTCACAACCGGCCTGATGCAGCCGCAGGATGCCTGCGGTGGCCCCTTCCACATCGAGGGTGTCCTCGTTGATCATCGACTGCACCACCACCGGGTGCTCGCTGCCAACCCACACATCACCCACACGCACACTGCGGGTGCGGCGCCGATGGATCACCGTGTCAAAACGGGGATCGTTGGCCCAGTCGGTGGTCGCTTGGGCGGAACGGGCCACGGTGCCGGTCATGGATCAGGCCGAGATCTGCGCCAAACCATGGCACAGCAGCCTGCTTCCGGTGTGTTGCCTCAGGCCAGCGGCTGCAGTTCGCCAGGGCTGAGGTTCTCCCACGCTTCAAATGGCTGCAGCACCCAGGGATTGTTCGGCAGTTCCATGGCCCAGAAATCAGGTTGGGTGGAGCTGCAGGCCTTGAGCCACAGCACAGCGGTGCTCACCGCTTCCGGTTGCAGGGTTTGTTGCAGCCAGTTGCTGGCAGCTTCAAGGGTGGCGCCGCTGTCGGCCAGGTCGTCCACCAGCAGCAGCTTTGGTCCGAGTTGGTCGCAGGTGTGGGCCAGCTGGTGTCCCAGGCGCAGGGTTCCCTGATCACGATCCTGCTCTCCGCCGTAGCTGCTGGCGGCCATCACCACCAGGGGACATTGGAACAGGCGTGAGAGGGCATCACCCACCCGCAGGCCACCGCGGGAGAGGGCCACCACCTGGTCAAACTCCACGGCAGCGTGATGCAGCTGCAGGGCCAGGTGCTCGATCAAGCGGTGGTAGTGCTCCCAGCTCACCTGCAGTTCGCCGCTGCTGCTGTTGTGAATGGGGGCAGGGTGGTGATGCGTTGGCTTCATGGCGTCCATCCCAGTTGATCGAGTTTGTGGCGCACGCTTTCAAGATCCTTGTGCGTGTGCCAGCGCGGTGACCCTTCGGCGCTGGATCCAAAGCGCAACAGGTAGGAGGGATGCAGCACCGGCAGCAGCTGGCGGCCATTCCATTGCTGCCACTGCCCCCGCAGTTTTGTGATGCCCCCTTTGATGCCCAGGAGGGCCTCCACGGCCGTGGCACCGGTGAGCACGATCAGGGCCGGATCGATCAACTCGATTTGCTGATCCAGCCAGGGCCGGCAGTGCGCCATCTCGGTGCGGCTTGGTTTGCGGTTGTCCGGAGGCCGGCACTTCACCACATTGCAGATGTAGGCATCCCGCTCGCTGTTGAGCCCCGCACTCTCCAGCAGTTGATCGAGCAGTTGCCCCGCCCGGCCCACATAGGGACGACCGCTTTCATCCTCCTGCTGCCCTGGGGCCTCTCCGATCAGCATTAAGTGGGCTGCTGGATTGCCGCGCGCCACCACCACCTGCTGACGGCTGGCGGCCAAGCCGCAGCGATCACAGCTGCTGCACTGCAGCTGCAAGTTGCTCAACGCTGTGTTGAGGTCACTCATGGCGCCGCACTGTATGGGGCTGGCTCCAGCAACAGCAGTCGATTGCCTTCCGGATCCGCCAGCCAGGCTTCGCGTCCAAATGATTCCTGGCGGGGAGGTTCGATCACACGGCCCTGCAGCGCCAAGGCTGTGGTGATCGCCTGCTCCAGATCCGGCACCTGCAGCGCCAGGGCCATGCGGCCGGGCTGAGCCGGTTGTGGTCGCTGCCGTGATGGGCGGTAGATCATCAGCGCGCCGGCCCCTGGCAGCTCCAACCGCTGAACGCCGCTTTCGGCTGGCGAGGGCAGCGGGCAGCCGCTGAGTTGGGCATAGAACTCAGCCAGGTGCTGTGGTGCATCAGCGGCCAGTACCCAGAAGGGCTTATGCATCAAATTGGTCATCCAGAACAAAGCCTGGCTGAATGCTGTTGCACACTGGGAGATTGATCTCCGGTGCGGCGGCCTGAGGTGGCCCTTGTACATGAAGCTTTCGGCTCGTGCGGCAACGTTGCAGCCCTCCCTCACTCTTGCCATCGCGGCCCGAGCCAAGCAGCTCAAGGCTGAGGGGCACGACATCTGCAGCCTCAGTGCAGGTGAGCCTGATTTCGATACGCCAGCGTTCATTCGCGAGGCGGTGAAGCAGGCCCTCGATGGCGGTGCCACCCGCTACGGCCCAGCGGCCGGTGAACCGGCCCTGAGGGAAGCGATTGCTGCCAAGATCCAGCGTTGCAACGGCATGGCCGTGTCCGCTGACCAGGTGCTGGTGACCAACGGCGGCAAGCAGGCTCTCTACAACCTGTTCCAGGTGCTGCTTGAGCCTGGTGATGAGGTGCTGCTGCCCTCTCCCTACTGGCTCAGCTACCCCGAGTTGGCCCGGCTGGCTGGAGCCAGCGTGAAATTTCTTCCAAGTGATGCCAAGAGCGGCTTCCGGCTCGATCTTGAGGCGCTGGAAGCTCTGATCACCCCCAGCAGCCGTCTGCTGGTGCTCAACACCCCTTCAAATCCAACGGGTTTGGTGATCAGCCGTGAGGACTTGGAGGGTGTTGCAGAGCTGCTGCGTCGACACCCCCAGGTGGCGGTGGTCTGCGATGAGATCTACGAACATCTCCTGGCTGAGGGGGAGACCCACCACAGCCTGGCGGCCCTGGCTCCTGATCTGGCCGATCGGCTCTTCATCGTGAATGGATTCGCCAAAGGTTGGGCGATGACCGGATGGCGTATCGGCTATCTGGCCGGCCCGGCTGCGGTGGTTAAAGCTGCGATCGCGCTGCAGAGCCAGAGCACCAGCAACGTGTGCAGCTTTGCCCAGCAGGGTGCATTGGCCGCACTGGAGGCTTCGCTCGATTGTGTGAAGGAGATGGCGGCCAGTTTTTCCAGCCGGCGGTTGCAGCTCACCGCCGGGCTCGAGCGACTCAAGGGGTTGGTGGTGGTGCCGCCAAAGGGTGCCTTCTATGCCTTCCCGGACGTGAGCTCCTACGGTTTGGATTCGATGGATTTCTCCAAGCGTCTGCTGGATGAGCAGGGGCTTGCTGTGGTGCCCGGGGTGGCTTTCGGCGATGACCGCTGCATTCGCCTCTCTTGCGCCGTTGGCAGCGCCACCATCGACGACGGCCTCAGCCGGCTGGAGCGCTTTCTCCAAACCTTGTGATCGTTTTTTGGTCTCGATGATTCGCTTCCTTGTTCTGGCGCTGGTGCTGCTGCTGACGCCCCTGGCCCCAGCCCTGGCTGCCGAGGTGCTGCGCATCAGTGCCATCCCAGATCAGAACCCTGAGCGCCTCAATCGCCTCTATGGCCTGGTGGCGAGCGAACTGAGTGAGCAGCTGGATGTTCCTGTTCGCTATGTGCCGGTGATTGATTACGCCGCTGCGGTCACTGGTTTCCGCCGTGGTGATCTCGATCTGGTGTGGTTTGGCGGCCTCACCGGCGTTCAGGCCCGGCTGCAAACCCCCGGTGCAGTGGTGCTGGCTCAGCGGGATGTGGATGCCCGCTTCCGCTCGGTGTTCATTGCCAACAGCGCAGCCCTCAAGGGGGTGAAGCCATTCAGCTCGATGGATGATCTCCAACAGCTCAAGGGCACCCGTTTCAGCTTTGGTTCAGAGAGTTCCACCTCCGGCCGGCTGATGCCCCAGCATTTCCTGGCTCAAGCGGGGGTCAAGCCATCGGCGTTCAAAGGCGGCCAGCCAGGGTTCAGCGGCAGCCACGATGCCACCATCGCCCTGGTTCAGAGCGGCGCTTACCAGGCTGGTGCCCTCAATGAGCAGGTGTGGGACTCCCGCGTGAAGGAGGGCAAGGTGGATCTCACCAAGGTGGTGCTGCTCTGGCGTACCCCCACCTATCCCGATTACCACTGGGTGGCTCAGGGCAATCTCAACAAGCGCTTTGGCGCTGGTTTCACCACTCGCCTGCAGCAGGCGTTGTTTGATCTGTCACCAACCAAGCCGCGTCAAGCTCAGATTCTCGAGTTGTTCGGCGCTGAGAGCTTCATCGCTGCTCCGGTGGGCCAGTACGCCAGCATCGAAGCCGTGGGTCGCGAGCTCGGCAAGATCCGCTGATGCTGGTGCTGCGCGAGGTTTCGGTGCCAGGGCGCGATCGGCCTCGGCTCCGAAATGTTTCGCTCACCCTGGCGCCAGGCGAACGGGTGGCTCTGTTGGGTGCCAGCGGCGCTGGCAAGAGCACACTGCTGGGGGTAGCCAATGGTCTGATCCAGCCGGAGGCTGGTTCGGTGCACTGGTTTGGTGAGGCGGCTGCAGCCGCGCCGCGCCGCCGGCGCCGGCAGCTGGCCCAGATCGGCACCCTCTGGCAAGACCTTCGCCTGGTGGAAGAGCTCACGGTGCAGCAGAACCTCAACAGCGGCCGTTTGGCCAGCTGGGCCTGGCCCCAGGTGGTGTTGAACCTCTTCATGCCGCTGGAAACCTCCGCTTGCGCTGCGGCCATGGCTCAGGTGGAGCTCGATGGTGCTCTGTTGAATCAATCCCTCAGCGCCCTCTCCGGCGGCCAGCGTCAGCGGGTGGCGATCGCCAGATTGCTGCGCCAGAACGCCCAGCTGCTGTTGGCTGATGAGCCCTTGGCGCAGTTGGATCCGCCCCTGGCTCGTCGCTTGCTGCAGCTGTTGTTGCAGCTCGGTGACGCACCTCGCGGGCTCTTGCTCAGCCTGCATCGCCCTGATTGGCTCCAGGGGTTTGATCGGGTGGTGGGTCTGCGTCAGGGGGAGCTGTTGTTTGATCTGCCGCTGCCGCAGCTGGGCGCTGCCCAGCTCGATCAGCTTTACGCCTCACCGTGCGCAGCTTGAGCCCGGCTGGGCAGTTGCTCCTGCCCGGTTTGGTGGTGCTGCCCCTGATCGCCCTGCTGCCCGGGGCCTTGCACGGTGGTGGGTTGGACCTGCTGGCCCAGTTCTGGCTGGCTGCCCTGCAACCCAGTGTTGAACCAAGCCTGCTCCTCAGCGCTGGCCGTGGCATTGCCACCACCTTGGCGATCGCCCTGTGGTCGTGGTTATTGAGCCTGCTGCTGGGGGTGTTGCTGGGGGCCCTGTCATCGCGCAGCGTGAGCGATGAGCTCTGGGGTTGCCGCTGGCCAGCGGGGTGGCTGCGCCGTGTTCTCGCCGTTCCCCGTTCACTGCACGAACTGCTCTGGGGATTGATCCTGCTGCAGTTGCTTGGCCTGCGGCCCGCTGTGGCAGTGCTGGCCATCGTGCTCCCCTACAGCGCCCTGGTGGCCAGGGTGGTGGGTGATCAAATCGATGCCTTGCCGCTGCAGCCCCTGCGGGCACTGCGCCAGGCGGGTGCTCCGCCGCTCGCAGCACTGACTACCGCACTTGTTCCATCGCTCTGGCCTCCGCTGCTCAGCTTCAGTGGTTATCGGATGGAATGCGCCTTGCGTTCAGCCACCCTGCTTGGGGTGTTCGGGCTGGGGGGGATTGGCGCGGATTTACGCCTGTCGCTGCAATCGCTTCAGTTCCATGAGGCCTGGACAAGCCTTTGGTGTCTGGCCCTGGTGATGGTGCTGCTGGAGCTTGTGGTGCGTCAGCTGCGCTGCCGCTGGCGGCAGCCCCTTGTCGCCGTTGGCCAACGGGGCCGTGAGGTGGTGCTGGCCCTGCTGCTCCTGCTGGCCTTGCTCATCCCGGCAGCGCTGGTCTTTGAGCTGCGGCCAGGCGATCTGCTTGGTTCCTGGCACTGGCCTGAGCAGCTGCCGTTGTTTGCTCTCAGTGGTTGGCAACAGCCATGGCTGCCCTTAGTGGGCAGCACCCTGCTGCTCACCGCGTTGGCGGCATTGCTGGCTCTTGGTCTCACCCCATGGCTGCTGCTGCTGTTGGCCCCATGGCCAGGGCTGCTGCCGCTGTTGCAGGGGCTTGGTCTGTTGGCGCGCCTGTTGCCGCC
>JAYKHZ010000050.1:0-3190 GCA_035286165.1 Synechococcus sp. | reverse complement strand
AGATCCGTCGCTTTGATTCGGCCCAGTTCTGCGGCTTCCTGGGGTTGAACCAGGTTGTAGATGCCGGCACTGCCGCAGCAAACGCCGGCTTCGGTGGCTTCCCTTAGCTCGAGATGGGGGATGGCCTCTAGTAACTGACGCGGCTGGTGGATGATGCCCTGGCCATGGATCATGTGGCAGGCGTCGTGATACGCCACCACAAGGGTGTGGTCGCTCGTCGCCGTTAGGCCATCGGGCCGTTTCAGCGGTTTGAGCGCTTGCTGGAAGGTGTCGCTGAGCCCCTGTTGAGCCAGAAATTCATGCACGTCCTGCACGGGGCAGGGGAAGCCAGGGGCGCCGTTGGTCAGGAGCTCGCCGTAGGCCTTGAGGGTGTGGCCGCAGCCTGACGCGGCCACCAGCACCGCATCGAGCGGAGTTTGGTTGTGCGCGGTTTGGAAGCTGCCTACCAGAGCAGAGGCCAGTTCGCGGGTTTGCTCGAGCTGGCCCTGGTGATGGCTGACGGCCCCGCAGCAGCCCTGGTTGGTGGGGATGACCACCTCAAAGCCGTTGGCCTGGAGCACCGCCACGGTGGCGGCATTCACTTGGGGGTCAAAACAGCGCTGAACGCACCCCAGCACAAGGCCGACGCGGCCGCGGCGTTCACCGGTTGCAGGGGTGCGTTGTGGGAAGCGATCGGAGAAACCTTCAGGGGCCAGGGGGGGCAGGAGGGCTTCCATGGCCTCAAGCTGGGGGCCCAGCAAGCGCAGCATCCCGCTGCGGCGTACCAATCCCTGCAGGGGGGTGCCGGCGTAGGCCCGCAGGGGGGCCAGCAGGGCCCGCAGTCGGCGGGGATAGGGCAGCACTGCCAGCAGCAGCTGGCGGAAGCTGGTCTGCCAACTGTTGCGCAGTTCCGGCTGATTGAGCTGGGGGCGGGTGGCCTCGATCAATTGGTCGTAACGAACCCCGGATGGACAGGCGCTCACGCAGGCAAAACAGCCCAGGCAGCTGTCGAAATGGCCCGCCACCGTGGCATCAAGTTCCAATTCACCGGCCTTGATGGCCTTGAGGGCGTGGATGCGCCCACGGGGGGAATCCATTTCCGTGCCCAGCACCCGGTAGCTGGCGCATGTCGGCAGGCAAAAGCCGCAGTGAACGCACGGATCGGTGGGTGTCGTGATGACAGGGTCTGATCCGGCTGTCATGGTGTTGTGACTTCCTTGGCATCCTGCGAACGATTCTTCTCCAAGGCGTTCAGCAGGCTTGCTTCCAGTGCCCGTGCACTCTGGGGGCTGAGATGGTCGCTATCGAACAGGGTCGTTCGCATTTCTTTCAGCGAACAGCTTTGAGCGCACAAACTGGGGATGGGGTTCAGCAGGGTGATGGACGGGCTCAATTGTTGAGTTAAGTCGTGATTGAGCTGTGCAGCGTTCATGAGCTGTTTCTGGAACGCTCTCTCGCACTTTTTGAGGCTTCCCTTGGTTCGGAACCATTCCGGCAGGCAGCGTTCACGGTTCGAAACCCTTGGGCCTGCTCCCAGCACAACAACTTGAACTCCTTGCGCATTGGCTTGAGAGGCAAAGAGGTTCAGAGCGTCGCTAAAGAGCTTCACTTTGGTGTTGCCATCGGTGGTCACGTCCCCTGTTGGGTTGAGCAGATCGTCGCGGGTATTGCCAACGTTCTCGCCTAAATGGGAGAGCCAGTAGCCGCCAACAAGCACTGCATCGCCGGGTTGGGCACGCTGCAAAATCCAATTGGCCCATTGGCTCTGAAAGCGCGAACAGCTGCTGATGCGGTGGCCATACGCGGTGGCAGGGAAAAGGCAGCCGTCCATGCTCATGTGGGCAATGCTCCAACCTTTGCGGAGCATCTGACCTTCAAGGGGCATCAGCGCCGACGCATGACTATCGCCTGCAACAAACAGGGTGGGTTGCAGGGGGTTGGTTGCTCTCGGAGCCGCTTGGGCTGTGCAGGTTTCCGCTCGTTGCTTAAACGTCTCTGGCGACAGTTCAGCGGTGATCACCTGGTGGCATGTTGAGCGGCTGATTTTGCTGCCAGTGATCGCTTGTGATCTGAGTGCTTCCGTCACCGTCAGGGTGGGGGTGCCGGCATACAGGGGCTTGGCCCTTCCGTCTTGCCCAAGCCAGAGCAGAAGTCCGGCCAGGGTGGAGGACACAACACCTGCCCGCAGCAAGGTGCCACGCGTGGTGCGGGCCCAAGATTGGTGGCGCAGGGGTGCTTCGATCCAGCGATAGGAGGCCTCAGCGAGCACCACCATCAGCACAAGCAGCACGGGCATCCACCACCCTTCCAGGCCCACCGTCCAGCGACCCAGGCAGATCACGCTCCAATGCCAGAGGTAGAGCGAGTAGGAAATTAAGCCGATGTGGCGCAACCCTGGATGCAGGAGCACTGTTTTGATCGCCCCTGGGGTTTCCAGTGCAGGAAGTAGCAGTGCGGTGGCCAGCACCGTGATGGGGGTGGAGATGGCTGCCAGATCGGCATGCATCGCCAGGCCTGGCACCAGCACGACGATGGGTGCAACGGCTGGCAGGGAACAAAGCCTTGATCCGCTAGCCGCAGTTCTGAGTTGGAACACCAAGGCTCCTGCCAGCAGCTCCCACATCCGAGCGGTGGTGAGGAAGTAGGCCTTGGTTGGATCAGTGCTGATGATCTGCAGAAACTGTTGCAGAGACAGCAAGAACAAGCCGCCGAGCACGGCGATCGGTAAAGCAACATTCCCGCGATGGTGACGTCGCTGCAGCAACCACCAGGCCAGGATTGGGAAGAGCAGATAAAACTGCTCTTCAATGCTTAGAGACCAGGTTTGGGTGAAGGGGTTCAGGCTCGCTTCAGTGCCGAAATAGTTGGTGGCTTCACTGAGGAGGTAAAGGTTGGAGACGCCAAATAACGATGCGGCTCCCGTGATCAGGGAGCTGCCCGGTTCGGGTACAAACCAACAGGTCACCAGGGCTGTGATCGCGACGCAGGTTAATAGTGCAGGAGTCAGACGTTGCACTCGTCGCCGGTAGAACTCCCGGAGGAAGGGGCCGAGAGGTTGATCTCTTCGGCCTGCAATGGAGGCCATGATCACGTAGCCCGAGATCACGAAGAACACATCAACGCCAAGGAAGCCTCCTGGTAACCAGGACTTGTTGAGGTGATTGAGGATGACTGCGATGACAGCAATCGCCCTCAGTCCATCGATTTCTGG
>JAYKHZ010000049.1:0-17215 GCA_035286165.1 Synechococcus sp. | reverse complement strand
CTGATCTGGACGCTGCTGCTGACGCTGGCCGGCTACGGCCTGGGCGAGGCGTACGTCAACGTCGAGGCCTGGATCGAGCCCGTGGCGAAGCTGATCAAGGTGCTGCTGGTCGTGGCGGTGGCCGCGGCAGCGGTCTGGCTGGGGCTGCGGGTCTGGCGCCGCAGCCGCTCCAGCGATTGATCGATGGCTGATCTCCCGGCGATCGGAGGGGCCGGCTCTTCCGTGCCTGCCGGATCCGGGGGGCATCGGCCTCCCGCATGCTCCTGACCCTGCCTCCAGCCTCAGACAGCAAAAAGGCGCCCCTGAAGAGCGCCTTGTCTGGCTTCGTGCCGCTTGATAACCCGGCTGGACGATTGGCACAAGCCCCCGGGAGCCGTTTCGGGCCTGCCGGCGATCAGAACGGCACTTCCTCGCCGCTGGGCTCGCCCCCGCCGTAGCCGCCTCCTCCCTGGAAGCCGCCCCCCGATTCGCCGTCGCGGCGGCTGCCCAGCAGCTCGAGCCGGTCGACGCGGATCACCGGGCGGCTGCGCTCCTCGCCGCTGCTGCGGTCGGTCCAGCGCTCCAGCTTGAACGAGCCGATGATGCCCAGCAGCGAGCCCTTGCGGACGTAGTCCGCTGCCACCTGGGCCTGCTTGCCCCAGATCTCGAGGTTGAACCAGTCGGGTTCGTCGTCGCGGCTGCGACGGTTCACGGCCATGGTGAGGTTGGCCACAACGCTGCCGGATTCGAAATAGCGCACCTCAGGGTCGCGACCAGCGCGGCCAACGAGGGTGACGGAATTGACGCCCATGGGGGCTCTCCTTGGTTGATGGGTTCATGATGCGCCACCTGGTGGTGACGCCCATCTCCAGTGGTTCCACCCTTGGGGTCGGATGCCGCAAAAGTCCAGACACCGCCTCACACCGCCACTATGATTCGCCGGCCGAGTGGCCCTGTGGACAAATGATTTGGCGTCGTTTTCAGCTCTCCCGCGACATCGGGATTGATCTGGGTACCGCCAACACCCTGATCTATGCGACAGGGAAGGGCATCGTGCTTCGAGAACCGTCCGTTGTGGCGATCGACCTGGATAAAGGGGTGCCCCTGGCCGTGGGTGAGGAGGCCAAGCTGATGCTGGGTCGCACCCCCGGCAACATTCGTGCTGTGCGGCCTCTGCGGGATGGCGTCATCGCCGACTTTGACGCCGCCGAGCAGATGATCAAGTACTTCATCCAGAAGGGCAATGAGGGGCGCGGCATGGTGGCGCCCCGCTTGGTGATTGGCATTCCCAGTGGTGTGACCGGTGTGGAGCGCCGGGCTGTGCGGGAGGCCGGCCTGGGCGGTGCCCGTGAGGTGCACTTGATCGATGAGCCCGTGGCAGCGGCCATCGGCGCCGGTCTGCCGGTGACCGAGCCGGTCGGTTCGATGATCGTGGATATCGGCGGCGGCACCACCGAGGTGGCGGTGCTCAGCCTGCAGGGCACGGTGATTTCCGAATCGGTGCGCGTGGCCGGTGATGAGCTCAGCGATGCCATCAGCAGCTATCTGAAGAAGGTGCACAACCTGGTGGTGGGTGAGCGCACCGCTGAGGAGATCAAGATCCGTGTGGGCTCCGCCTTCCCTGACGACGAGTTCGATCAAACCTCCATGGATGTGCGCGGGCTGCACCTGCTGTCGGGCCTGCCGCGCACCATCAGCATTCGGGCCGGTGATGTGCGTGAGGCGATGGTGGAACCCCTCAACGTGATCGTGGAGGCGGTGAAGCGAACCCTGGAGCGCACCCCCCCTGAATTGGCGGCCGACATCGTCGATCGCGGCATCATGCTGGCCGGTGGTGGCGCACTCGTGCGCGGCATCAGCGATCTGATCAGCAATGAGACGGGGATCCTCACCCACGTGGCTGAAGAGCCGCTGCTGTGTGTCGTCAATGGTTGCGGCCGTGTTCTGGAGGATTTCAAGCGCCTCGGCCGGGTGTTGGATGCCTCTGAATTCAGCCGTTTGGCCAACTGAGTTCCATGGCGCTGGGTCGTCGCCTCACCCGGGTGCTGAATCGCTCGGTGGTCCTGGGCACTGGCCCCTGGCTGGTGCTGTTGGCCATCTTGTTTGGGGTGCGCTTCTCCAAAGGCGCACCGCTCACTGATCTGTATGCCCAGCTCACCCGTCCGTTCTGGCCCGGCACAGCCCAGTCGGAATGGTTACGTCAGTCTCAGCAGCTGGAACAGCAGCAGCGCATTGCCCTGCTCGAGGGTGAGTTGGCGCGGTTGCAGCAGGACCGTGCTCAGCGTCAGCAGGCGGGGCCCTGGATCACCGCACCGGTGATCAGCCGGCGCATTGAGGGCTGGTGGCAGCACCTGGAACTTGGTGCTGGCGCCATCAATGGCATCAAGCCTGCTGCTGTGGTCACCGGCCCCGGTGGGGTGCTCGGTCGCATCGCCAGTGTCACCCCCACCACCTCGCGCGTTCAGTTGTTGACTGATCCCTCCAGCCGGGTGGGGGTGGAGCTCCAGGGCAACCGCGGCCATGGATTGCTGTTGGGAGAGGGGGTGAGCCGACCGCGGCTCAAGTTCCTTAATAACGATGTGACCGTGCAGCCAGGTGATGTGGTGGTCACCTCGGCGGCAAGTTCCCTGTTCCCAGCGAATCTGATCATCGGCGTGGTTCAGTCGGTGGACACCCAGGTTGGTCCGGCCCCGGAAGCCTTGGTGCAGCTCTCAGCACCGGTGGAATCCATTGATTGGGTGCGGGTGCGCTGATGCTGCGACAGCCCCTCACCCGCTTGCAGGCGCTGATCCTCAGTGCTGTGGTGCTGCTGCTGCTGGTGATGGCGACCCCGGGATGGTTGCGCCTCGATGGGGCAGCTCCTTCTTGGCCAGTGCTGTGGCTGCTGCCCTGGGCGGTGGTGGAGGGTCCCTGGGCTGGCCTGCTAACGGGTGTGCTGTTGGCGTTGGGTCTTGATGCTCTGCAGGGCAATGGCCTCAGCTCTTTGATTGCTCTGCCGCTGCTGGGGCTGTGGTGGGGGCAGTTCCGCGATGCCCGCCGGCCGTTGGAGCGCAGCACCACCCTGGGGTTGCAGGCCCTGCTTGGCAGCCTGTTCTTCAATGCCACCATCGCTTTGCAGCTCTACTGGCGTGGCGGGGTGATGGCGCTGGCCTGGCAGCACACCCTGGCTCAGGCCCTGATCACTGCACTGCTGGCACCCATGCTCTGCTCGATCCTGGTGCTGTTCTGGCGGCGCCTCTCCCAACGCTATGGCCGCTGAGTTCATGGGCCGCCGGTGTTGGCCGCGGCTGTTGCTGGTGCTGTTGCTCACGGCTTTGGCTGGCTGCAGCCGGGCTCCCGATGCCAATGAGCTGCAGTTCTGGACCATTCAGCTCTCGCCCAAGTTCGATCCGCTGATCAACTCGATGCTGCGGGAATGGGAGCAGCAGCATCCGGGCATGCGTGTGCGTTGGACCGATTTGCCCTTTGGCTCGGTGGAACGCAAGCTTCTGGCGGCCGTGTTCGCCCGCACCGCCCCGGATGTGGTGAACCTTAATCCGCTGTTTGCGGCCAATCTGGCCAGCAAGGGGGGGCTGTTGCCATTGCAGCAGCAGCTCAGCCCCCAAACGCGAGCCAGCTATCTGCCGCGGGTGTTGCAGGCGGCCGAGCAGGAGGGGGAGCTCTATGCCCTGCCCTGGTATCTCACCGCACGCATCACCCTGGCGAATCAGCGACTGCTGCGTCAGGCCGGCTATGCCCGGCCGCCCCAGCGCTGGGAGGAGGTGCCCGCTTACGCCGAAGCGGTCAAGCGCCGCACCGGCCGCTATGCCCTGTTTGTCACCGTGGTGCCCGATGGTTCAGCGGAATTGCTGGAGTCGCTGGTGCAGATGGGGGTTCAGCTGGTGGATGATCGCCAGCGGGCCCGCTTCAACAGCCCTGCTGGCCGCCGTGCTTTTGCCTTCTGGACCGACCTCTATCGCCGCGGTTTGTTGCCGCGGGAGGTGGTGAGCCAGGGCTTCCGGCGTGCCATTGAGCTCTATCAAAGTGGTGAACTGGCGCAGCTGGCCAGTGGCGCTGAATTTCTGGCCACGATCAAAACCAATGCCCCCCAGGTGGCAGCGGACACCGTGCCCTATCCGCCCCTCACCGGTGCTGATGGGGCCGCCAACGTGGCCGTGATGAACCTGGCGATCAGTCGTCAGAGTCGCCATCCCAAGTTGGCGGTGGATCTGGCCAGCTTCATCACCAATCCCCGTAACCAATTGCGCTTTGCCCAGGCTGCGCGGGTGCTGCCCTCCAGTGCCCCTGCCCTGGGCACCTTGGAGCGGGAGCTGAAAGCGGCTCAGGGAGCAGCGGATGGGGCCAACACGTTGGTGGGTAGGGCGCGCTTGCTCAGCGCGGACACCCTGCAGCGGGCCAGGGTGCTGGTGCCTGCCGATCCTGGTGTGAAGCGCCTGCAGGCCATCCTTTATGGCCAGTTGCAGCGGGCCATGCTTGGCCAGCTCAGCAGTGATACGGCCCTGGCCGAGGCTGAGCGTCATTGGAATGCCTATGCAACGGCGCGCTGGCCCTGAATACTTAAGAGAAACCCAAGACCCGGAATGACTTCGCTTTGGCCTGCTGGTGCGGGTGGCTGCAGGGGTAGGGTTGCAAACCGTTAATAAAACCTTCGCCGATGCAAACGGGAGACACCGCTCCCACGCCGCAGGCCACGCTCCTGGTGGTCGACGACGAGCCGGCGGTGCGCCGTGTGCTTTCCATGCGGCTGCAGCTCGCTGGCTATCGCGTGGTCTGCGCTGAGGATGGCGAAGAAGCGCTCGAGAAATTTGCCGCTGAGCAGCCCGACCTGGTGGTGCTCGACGTGATGATGCCCAAGCTCGATGGGTTTGCGGTCTGCCGCCGTTTGCGGGCCGAATCGGCTGTGCCGATTGTGTTTCTCTCCTCTCTGGATGCCATCGCCGAGAAGGTGGCTGGATTGGATCTCGGCGCTGATGACTACATCTCCAAGCCGTTCAGTCCCAAGGAATTAGAGGCGCGCATCGGCTGCATCCTGCGCCGGGTGGGCCGTGGAGCGGCCAGCCAGGATCCGCGGGAGCCGGTGGCTGGTCTCGGTGTGATCCGCCTGGGTGATCTGGTGGTGGACACCAATCGCCGCCAGGTGACCCGAGCAGGTGAGCGCATCGCCCTCACCTACACCGAATTCAGTTTGTTGGAGCTGCTGTTCCGTGAGCCCGGTCGGGTGGTGCCTCGGGCGGAAATCCTCGAGCAGCTGTGGGGTTACCCTCCCAGACGCACAGCTGATCTGCGCGTGGTGGATGTGTACGTGGCTCGCCTGAGGGGCAAATTGGAACCTGATCCGCGCAACCCGGAATTAATACTCACGGTGCGGGGCACGGGCTACGCCTCCCAGCGCTTGGGTGAACTCAACGTCGCAGCCGGAGCCTGAGCTGTGAGCGATCTACGCGACACGCGCCTGGAGAAGTCCCGCGCGCTGCAGGAGCTTGGCCGGGCGCCCTACGCCCTGCGGTTTGAACCCAGCCATCGCACCAGCGATCTGCAGCGTGACCACGCCGATCTGCCCAAGGGGCAGGAGCGCGATGTGGCTGTGCAGGTGGCAGGCCGTGTAATGACACGCCGGGTGATGGGCAAGTTGGCGTTCTTCACCCTGGCTGATGAAACCGGACCCATCCAGCTGTTCATCGAGAAGGCCACCCTGCAGGCCGCGCTTCCCGACGAGCCCGATGCCTTCACCAATCTCACCAGCCTGGTGGATGCCGGTGATCTGATCGGCGTTCAGGGCATTTTGCGTCGCACCGATCGCGGTGAACTGTCGGTCAAGGTGCAGGGCTGGACCATGCTCAGCAAGAGCCTGCAGCCCTTGCCTGATAAGTGGCACGGCCTGGCCGATGTGGAGAAGCGCTACCGCCAGCGCTATCTCGATCTGATCGTTTCGCCTGATTCGCGGGAAACGTTCAGGCGCCGCGCCCTGCTGGTGAGTGCGATTCGCCGCTGGCTGGATGAGCGCGCGTTTCTGGAGATTGAAACGCCGGTGCTGCAAAGCGAGCCCGGTGGCGCCGATGCCCGCCCGTTTGAAACCCACCACAACACCCTGGATATCCCCCTAACCCTGCGGATTGCCACGGAGTTGCACCTCAAGCGCCTGGTGGTGGGTGGTTTTGAGCGCGTGTATGAGCTGGGCCGGATCTTCCGCAATGAGGGGGTGAGCACGCGCCATAACCCTGAATTCACCACGGTGGAGATCTATCAGGCCTACGCCGATTACAACGACATGATGGATCTCACCGAGCAGCTGATCAGCTCGGTGTGCACCGAGGTGTGCGGCGCAACCGAGATCACCTATCAGGGCACCCCCATCGATCTGAGCCCAGGCTGGCGCCGGGCCACGATGCATGAGCTGGTGCAGGAAGCCACCGGCCTTGATTTCAATGGCTTCAGCAGCCGTGATGAAGCCGCTGCCGCCATGCAGGCCAAGGGCCTGCAGACACCGCCCCTGGCCGATTCGGTGGGTCGCCTGCTGAATGAGGCGTTTGAGCAGGCGGTGGAGGCCACTTTGATTCAGCCCACCTTCGTCACTGATTACCCGGTTGAGATCTCGCCCCTGGCCAGGCCCCATCGCAGCAAGCCAGGGCTGGTGGAACGGTTTGAACTCTTCATCGTTGGCCGTGAGCATGGCAACGCCTTCAGTGAGCTCACCGATCCACTTGATCAGCGTCAGCGCCTGGAGGCCCAGCAAGCCCGCCGCGCAGCTGGTGATTTAGAAGCCCAGCGGGTTGATGAGGATTTCCTGATGGCTCTGGAGGTGGGCATGCCCCCCACCGGTGGTCTCGGCATTGGCATCGACCGTCTGGTCATGCTTCTCACCGACAGTCCTTCGATTCGCGACGTGATTGCCTTCCCGTTGTTGCGGCCAGAAAGCGGCGCACGGACGGCTGAAGTGGATAATGGTTTCACTGAGCAGATTTCCTAGCGCATGAGCGGAGAGCGCGTCGGATTTCGTTTCACCCATGCTGACGCTGTGGTGAAACGCAACCCCCAGGGTCGGTCTCGTCGGGGTTGGGTTATGGAGGCGGTGGAGCAGACCACCAGCCGGGGCACCAAGATGCCTGCCTATCGCATCCGTTGGCGTGACAGCGAGCGTCCGGAAATCGTGCTGCAGCACATGCTGATTGCCGATCCCGATCCCACTCCGCCGCCCGAAGGTGTGAACCTCGTGCCTCCTGCCCCCAAGGCTTAGGCCTGGTTGCGCAAGCGATACATCAGCAGACCCAAGTGCTCTTTGAGCACCATGGTGCTCTGCTCCAAAGCCTGGGCGCTGGGAATGAGTCCCAGCCCCAGGCTTTGCAGTGTGGGCTTGCCTGAGGGCATCAAGCGGTAGTCACAGGCCACCGGGATGATCTCCAGTGGGCTGCCGCTGTGCCGGAAGCTGGCCAGGGCCCGGCGCATGTGGAAGGCGCTGGTGACCAGCAGCAGTCGCTGCCAACCCTGCGAGGCGGCCAGGGCTTGGATGGCTTGTGCTTCTTCAGCGGTGGTGCGGGAGCTGGGATTGAGCAGGATCGCCTGGGCCGGAAGACCCAGCTCCAGGGCTAATTGCTGGGCGAGTACTGCTTCACTGGGGCTGGGGTCAGCAGCGCTGAAACTCACCCGACCACCACTGGTGATCAGGGTGGGGGCCAGCCCCTGCCGCATCAGCCGCACACCAGTGAGCAACCGATCACCGGCATCGCCCACTTCCACCCCCTGCCCGCCAGGGCCGGCCGGCCGAATGCCGCCCCCCAGCACCAGCACGGCATCGGCTGGCGGTACGGGGTGCGGGGTAAGCGCTGCGGCCTCCTGCTCCAGCGGCCGCAGCAGCGCTTCACTCACCAGTGGCAGCGAAGGCAGCGTGATCAGCAGCAGCGCCGTTGCCGAAAGCCCTGGGGCCCAGCGTCTGCGCCGTTGCAGCAGGGCCAGGCTCTGCAACAGCAGGCCCAGCCCCAAGGGGTAGAGCAATTGGGGCAACAGTTTGCTCAGCCAGAAACTCATCGCTGCTGTTGCCGCCGCAGTTGCTCCAGTTCCTGCTCAGCTTCAAAGCGGCTCCAGGCTGATTCCAGATCGTTCTCAGTCTGTTTCGGCTTTGAGTTGTTGGGTTGCGGCGCCTGGGCTGCGGCGCGGCTGAACTCTGCGCGCAGCTGTTGATCTTCAGCGCCCAACGCCGCCAGGGATTGCCATTGGGCGCGGCCCTGGGCCATCAGGCCATCGAGGTGGCTGCTGGCTTTGCTGGCCAGCTCGTGGGCCTTGGCCTGGCGGGCCCGCTCCACCCGCTGATGCCAGGCCTTGATCTCACCGCTGAGCGTCAGCAGCTGTTGGCGCAGATGCTGGGCCTGTTGCTCGATTTGGGCGAGTCGCTGCTGGCGTCGCCGCTGCTTTTCGCGCCACTCCTCCTGCTCCAGCAGCTCCTGCTGGCCAGGGTGATCGCCAAGAAAGGACTCGAACTGCTGCTCCAGTTCCCGTTCCAGCTCCTGCCACCAGCTGTTCTGCATGGCTTCAGGGGGTGGTGCTGTCTGGTGCGCGGGTGATCAGGGGCGCCTCGATCTCCTCCTGCAATGGGCTGATGGCTCCTTCACGGGAGCGCAGCAGCAGCTGGGTGAGCCGGGCTACGGCGCCTTCCCCCATGTCCTCGGTGCCGATGGCATCAAAGGCCCGCCGGTACACCCCTTCCAGTTCTTCGATCAGCGCTTCCCGCATCCGCCGCACCTGTGCCCGCTGTTCCTCCCGTCCCATGGCCTAGTTCGCTGAATCGTCTGCAGTCTGCTCATCTTCGCTCTGGTGCAGCAGGTGCACGCTGAAGTGCCCCTTGGCATCGCTCCAGCGCTGCCGACCCTGCCAGCCGGCTTTGGCGGCCAAGGCCAGGAAATCGGAGGGTGCGTATTTGTAGCTGTATTCAGTGATCAGCTCCTCACCGGAGCCAAAACACACCTCGAGATCATCCAGCTGCAGCGGTTGTTTGCCCTTGGCCACCAGGGCCATGGCGATACGTTGCTCCCTCGCTTCCCAGCGGGCCTGGTACGCGAACCCATCGGGATCCAGCTGCACCTGCAGGTCGCGTTGCAGCCGCAGCAGCAGGTTGCGGGCAAAGGCGGCGGAGATGCCAGCTGCATCGTCGTAGGCCGCCTCCAGCAGGGCGGGATCCCGGGGTTGATCGATGCCGATCAGCAACTGGGCGCTGTTGCCGAGCAGCTGCCGCACCCGTTGCAGAAAGGCGATGGCTTCTGCTGGGTTGAAATTGCCCAGGGAGCTACCGGGGAAGAAGCCCAGCCGCGGCCTGCTTGCCAGGGCCGCCGGGAGGGGGAGCGGCATCGGTTGGCTGTAGTCGGCGCAGAGGCCGAGCATGGGAATGGCGGGGTGGCGCCGTTGCAGTCGCTCGCCGGCTTGGCGCAGGTGTGCGGCACTGATGTCGATGGCCACATAAGCCGGCGTGGTGAGGGCTTCCAGCAGTGGTGACACCTTTTCAGCGCTGCCCGCCCCGAATTCCACTACCAGAGCCCCCTCGGGCAACCAGTTGGCGATGGCCCCGGCTTGCTGTTGCAGCAGTTGGTGTTCGTTGCGGGTGAGGTCGTATTCCGGTTGGCGGCAGATGGCATCGAACAGCTCGGAGCCCTGCTGGTCGTAGAGGAGCCAGGCGGGCAGCTGGCGCGGTTGCCGTTGCAGCCCCTGCCGCACAGCTGCTGCCACATCCGCTGGTGCCGGGTGCAGATCGATCAGTTCGAAGCTGTTGGTGCAGGAGCGTGTCATCAGCAATCTCGGGCCAGGCGCAGGCCAGCGGCCTGCCAGCGGCATTGGGGCGCGAAGAAATTGCGGTAGCTGAGCCGTTCGTGGCCGCTGGGGGTGAGAAAACTGCTGCCCCGCAGCACCATCTGGGAACTCATGAACTTGCCGTTGTATTCCCCCACGGCGCCTGCGGCTGGCTGAAAGCCGCGGTAGGCGCTGTAAGCGCTGCTGGTCCATTGCCACAGGGAGCCGAACCACTGGGCGGCCTGGGGATAGCGCTGTGCAGCGTGTTCCCACTCGGCTTCGCTCGGCAGGCGTGCCCCTGCCCAGCGGGCGTAGGCATCGGCTTCGAACCAACTGATGTGGCGCACCGGATCCTCACCGCGCCGTGGCTGCAGGCCCTGCAGGCTGAACTCCAGGTCATCGCCACGCCAGTAGCGAGGCGCCTGCCAGCCCTGGCTCTGCACCAGGGCCCAGCCTTCAGCCATCCAGAGGCTGGGGTTGCGGTAGCCGCCCGCGTCAATGAAGGCTTCGTAGTCGCTGTTGCGCACCAGATCAGCGGCCAGGGCACAGGGTTCCAGCCACACCCGTTGCTGCGGCGCTTCGTTATCGAAATGAAAGCCTGCATCGGCGGGGTTGTGGCCAATGCTGCACAGACCCCCTTCCAGCTCCAGCCATTGGCCGCTGGCTTCTACCGCTGCCGGTTGCGGCGCATTGGGGCTGTAGCTGGGGGCGATCGGATTGCGCCCGAAGCCATCGAGCAGATCCATCAGCAGCAGCTCCTGGTGCTGCTGTTCGTGCTGCAGACCCAGCTCCAGCAAGGACTCCTGCTCGGCTGTGAGGTTGCCTTCCGTCAGCCAGGCGTGCAGCTCGCCATCCACCCGCTGGCGCCACAGCAGCACTTCGCCAATGCTGGGCCGGCTGAGCAAACCCCTCTCAGGCCTTGGGTGGCGGGGCCCTGCGGCTTCGTAATAGGAGTTGAACAGCGTGGGCCAGGGTTCCACCTGGGGTTGCCAGCCAGGCCGGTGGGGGCTCAGCAGGAAGGTGTCAAAGAACCAGGTGGTGTGCCCCAGATGCCATTTCGGGGGGCTGGCATCCGCCATCCCCTGCAACACCAGATCTTCCGGCTCAAGCGGTTCGATCAACTCCAACGAGCGAGCTCGCACCTGCGCCACCCGCGTTGGCGTGAGTTGGCTCATCCGGCGGGACAATTGGTGGCGGGACCCTAGCCTGCGCGCACGCAGACGGCAGCACGATGGGGATCACCCGCGGTTTTGTCGGAGCGGTGGGCCACACCCCACTGATCCGGCTGGAGCACCTCAGTGAACGCACCGGCTGCGAGATCCTCGGCAAGGCCGAATTCATGAATCCCGGGGGCTCGGTCAAGGACCGGGCCGCCCTGGGCATCCTGCAGGCGGCGGAAGCCAGTGGTGCGTTGAAGCCCCGCGGCACCGTGGTGGAAGGAACGGCGGGTAACACCGGCATTGGTCTGGCTCACCTGTGCAATGCCCGTGGCTACCGCTGCGTGATCGTGATTCCCGAAACGCAGTCCGCCGAAAAAATCGAGTTGCTGCGCAGCCTCGGTGCTGAAGTGCGCACGGTGCCAGCGGTGCCCTACCGCGATCCCAACAATTACGTGAAGCTCTCCGGCCGGATTGCTGAGGAGATCCCAGGGGCCATCTGGGCCAATCAATTCGATAACCGCGCCAACCGCCAGGCCCATTTCGACACCACGGGCCCGGAGATCTGGCAGCAGTGCGAGGGGCGCCTTGATGCCTGGGTGGCGGCCACCGGCACCGGCGGCACCTATGCCGGCGTAGCCCTGTATCTCAAGCAGCAATCCGAGGCGGTGCGATGCGTGCTGGCCGATCCCCATGGCAGTGCTCTGCACAGCTGGGCCAACACCGGTGACCTGAGCGCCGAGGGTTCGTCGGTCACCGAGGGCATCGGCAACAGTCGCGTGACCGCCAATCTCGAGGGGGCACCGGTGGATGAGGCCATCCGCATCAGTGATCCCACAGCTCTGCAGGTCATCTACGAGTTGCTTTGGTACGAGGGTCTGTTCATGGGTGGTTCCGTCGGCATCAACGTGGGCGCGGCGTTGGAGCTGGCCCAGCGCCTCGGCCCGGGGCATCGCATCGTCACCGTTCTGTGCGACAGCGGTGATCGCTATCGCTCGCGGCTCTGGAATCGCGAATGGCTGCAAAGCCGCGGTTTAACGCAGCCAGAGCGGCAGGGCCTCGGTAGCGTCCAGTGAGAACAGAGTGACTCCAGGCCTTGGTCACCCCCGCTGACGCTGCCATTGGAGATCTGCTCCAGGACCGCTACCGCCTGGAGCAGCTGCTCAGTGATCGAGCTGGCCTGCGCCTCTGGCGGGGGCTCGACACCGTGGGTGGTGATCTGCCTGTGGCGATTCGCGGTTGGTGGGATCTCTCCTTGGTGCAGCAGCTGCGCTTGCGCCAGCGTCTCGAGAAGCTGCAGGCGGTGCTGCATCCCCAGGTGCCCCGTCTGGGGGCTCTGCTGGAGGTGCCTGGAGGTATTTGGCAGCTGCGGGAATGGGTGAATGGCCGCAGCTACGCCGATCTGCTGCAGACGCGGCGTCAGCGGCAGATGGTGTTTGGGGCCGGTGAGGTGCTGTTGTTGCTGCGCCAGGTGCTGCCAGCCCTGGCCACCCTGCATGGCCAGGAGTTGGTGCATGGCGATCTGACCCCCGCCAATTTGCTGCGCCGCGACAGCGATGGCCTGCCGGTGTTGATTGATTTCGGCATTCCTGCGGCCGCGGCAGATGCACCGCTGCCCGCTGCCACGGCGGGTTATGCCCCAGCTGAGCAGCGCCAGCAGCCCCCAGCCCCCTGGATGGATCTCCACAGCCTGGGTGTGTTGGCCCTGGTGTTGCTCAGTGGTGAGGAGCCTGCGGCACTGATGGATCCCCAGACCCTTGCCTGGCGTTGGCCAGCATCTGTGCAGCTGGATGCTCGCTTTCGTCAGTTGCTGGAGCGCTTGATCAGCACCGATCCCAAGGCGCGATACAGCTCAGCGGCAGCGGTTGCTGAGGATTTGGCCCAGGTGGCGATGCCCGACAGCACCGGGCCAGTGAGCCGCAGCGATCGAACTGAGGTTCTGGTGCCTCGCGCTGTTGAGCCCCAGGTAGTTCCTGAGCTCCCGCTTGCATCGCAGCCCCCCGTTGAGGCATTGCCTCCGCCCAACGCAGAGCCTGTGGCGCCGCCACCCTCTCGCCGTAGTCGCCGTGAAGCGCGACAACGGGCCAAGGAGCAGGCCGCTGAGGGGAATTTTTGGCCTGTGGTGCTGGCCCTGGTCCTCACAGCGCTGGTGGGTTCAGCGCTTGGTTGGTTGCTGCTTGGCCGTAATCGGCAGCCCAGCCAGCCGAGTTTGCCCCTGTCGCCCCAGCTCAGCCTGCCGCCTGCCGAGGTGGATCAGCGACAGCAGCTGTTGAACCGCCTCAAAGCACTGCAGGTGGACCAGAGTTGGTTCCTCAAGCTGGTAGATCACAGTCTGGCGGCCCAGTTTCCAGAGCGCCGTGGCCGTACCCCGTCCGATTCCTTGGAAGATGCGCCATTGCGCAAGATTTGGAACGACCTGGCCCAGGACTGGTTGGTGCGGGTTGAGCAGTTGCCAGTGCCGTTGCGTCAGCGCCTAGGCAGTTACAGGGAAGCGGATTGGCTGGCGCGCGAACGCCAGCTCACCAAACAGGGTCTCAGTCCTCGGGTGCTGCAGCAGTTGGTGAGCAGCAGCGCCCAGACCCTGCTGCCAGGCCGCAACCCTGATGTGATGCCCCCTGAGCCGGTGCGTCAGATCTGGTACGCCGCTTCGTTGCGCAGCCTTGAAGGGCTCAAGGTGGAGCCGATCACACCGGTGCTGAATGTGCCCCGTTCGCTCACCACCTCCGTGGATGGGCAAGGGGCCCGCTTGATTGCGATCAAGGTGCCCAAGGGATTCAAGTTGGTGTTGGGGGTGAATGGCACTCCGCTGATGCAGATGACGGTGTTCGGCGCTGATGGGGAGGTGCTGGATGCCCGTGGTCCGCTGCGGGTGGTCACGGTGCCGCGCATCAGCGGTTCACCGGTTCAGTTGCTGATTCGCAACGATGGACTCGCGCCAGCGTTGATCAGCCTCTCGGTGCGGCTTGATCCCCCCTTGCCTGAGCCGCCCAAGCCTGCCCCTGCCCCGCCCCGCCGGCAGTCCCGTCCGGCTGAGCCGCGTCAGCAGCAGCCCCAGCAACCAACACCCCGCCAGGGCCGCTCCGTGCTCGATGAAATTAATCAGCCCACGGTGGATCCGTTTCAGTAGATGAGTGCTACTTCTTGAGTGTGATTTAGACGATGAGATCTGCAGGCTAAACTCCCCATTATTGGCATGGGGGAGAAGTTGAGGTCTATCGCAAAATCTGCAACATTTTGGGCGCTAATTGTTTATTGCTTGATGGCTGCGGCTCTTTGGTTCGCGACTGGAGGAAAGATTGCTTCAATTAATTCGGACTTGGATCTTTATAACCACTTTGTTGTCGCTCGCTTTCCCGATCACGTTTCTGAGCTTTCCAAGGCGGTGGAGCTTGGTTCCCCACGTATTGAAGCTCTTGAGCATTTTGGATGGACCCCTACACCCTTTTATTCTTTGATTTTTTTGCTACCAGTATGGCTGTTTGGTTCGAATTTTCTGCTTTGGCTGGAGGGGCTTGCTCTTGGGGTTCTGACAATTTGGTGTGCGGCCAAGGTTGTTGAAAAGCTAGGTGTGGGGATTCCTGCTGCTTTGAAGTTTCTGGTTGTTTTGGCGTTTCCGCTGAACTTCAACTTTTTGGTTGATTCTGTTGGAGTTTCCACGATGTCTGTTGCTGCTGCTTTTGTGATGGCTGCAGTCGTTGTCGAGAGTCGTTTGCTCAGGGCGGCGTTGTTGACTTTTGCCGCGATGACCAGAGTGAATTATCTGTTTTTTGCGTTTGCATTCCTTCTCTCTGGCCTGATGTTTCGACCTAAAGGTTGGATGAATTGTTTGATTGATGCCGTTCCGTCGCTGGTGGTTTATATCATTTTTTATAAGCTTTATTATTCAACGTATCCAGGGGGTGGGTTGAATTATGTTTTGATGGCATCTTTTCAGGGTTTGGATTATGCGATTCCAGAGTCGAGTCGCATTTTGGCGCGACTCAGCGGTTCACCCTCAGATGCTCTTTCATACAGAATGAATTTAGGCAATTTGCCGGCTTTGTTGGTGAATTTAGATTCGCTTGCTTATGTATTTAATTTGTCCGCTTTAAAGCTTTCTGTGACTCTTGGCCTCGTCCATGAGAAGTTGTTTCAGAGTGATTGGGGATTTTACTTGGCAAAGGTGTGGCGAACTGCTTACTTTTCATTCGCCATGATGCCTGGCTTTTATGCATCGCTATTGCTGCTTTTTGCTCGTGGCTTAGGGGCTTGGGAGAAGACTGGCTATGCTTGGGTTGTGCTTTATTTGGTGATGAATTCACTCCTGATTGGTGACCCAAGATATTTGATGGGGGTTTATTTGGTGTTGTTGATTGCTCTTGCAAGGATTATCTCTATCGCGACTTCATTTTCGCGCGGTGCGTTGAGAGGCGTTGCTTAGTTGTTTTGGAGTGGTACTCGGATGGAGGCTTCTAAAATCGCTTGAGGGCTGACCGAAGATCTTTGTGGTCCTGCTTTTTGCGCTCTTCCTGGCGTTTGTCGTGCAATTTGCGGCCCTTGCCAAGGCCAATGGTGAGCTTGATCCAGGAACCTTTGAGATGGATGTTCAGGGGTACCAGGGCCAACCCTTTTTGATCCAACTGCCCGCGCAGTTTGTCGATCTCGCGGCGATGGGCCAACAGCTTTCGCACCCTTAAAGGCTCATGGTTGAAGTAGCGGCTGGCTTGTTCATGGCCGGCGATGTGCACGTTATGGAGCTGGAGTTCGCCGTTCCGCACCAGGCAGAAGCCATCACGCAGGTTGGCCTTACCGGCCCGGATGGATTTCACCTCAGTCCCCAGTAGCTCGATGCCGGTTTCCAGGGTGTCGAGAATTTCGTATTGATGGCGTGCCAGGCGGTTGTCGGCCAGCAGCTTCTGGGCCTGCAGGCGTTTCTTGGCTGCCGCTGATGTTCCTTTGCCTTTGCCTGCCACGGGCTGTGTTGTGCTGGTTTTCATGCTGCCGCATGGTTTGTCCCTTGGCCGCGATCTCCGTAACCTCAACCCATGGCGATTCAATCCTCCAGCCGTGGTTCTGTGCCGCCGGCGCCAGCCGCCGCACCGAGGCTGGTGGCCCCCGAGGCTTCGGCGGCTGAACTGGATGGGGGGCGCGATGAGGGCCTGCGGCCGCGGCGCCTTGAGGATTACATCGGCCAGAGTGAGCTCAAGCAGGTGCTGGGGATTGCTCTGGAGGCCACCCGCCTGCGCCAGGAAGCCCTCGACCATGTGCTGCTCTACGGCCCCCCGGGCCTCGGTAAAACCACCATGGCTCTGGTGTTGGCCGAGGAGCTTGGGGTGCAGTGCCGCATCGCCAGTGCGCCGGCGCTTGAGCGGCCACGCGACATCGTTGGCTTGCTGATGAACCTGCAGCCCCGGGAGCTGCTGTTCATTGATGAAATCCACCGGCTCAACCGCGTGGCTGAAGAGCTCCTTTATCCAGCCATGGAGGATTTCCGCCTGGATCTCACGGTGGGGGCCGGCCCCAGCGCCCGCACCCGCAGTTTGGATCTGCCGCCCTTCACCCTGGTGGGGGCCACCACCAAGGCGGGCTCGCTCAGCTCACCGCTGCGGGATCGCTTTGGCTTGATCCAGCGGTTGGAGTTCTACAGCTGCTCAGATCTGGCCGCGATCGTGGAGCGCTCGGCGCAGCTGTTGCAAGTGCAGCTTGCGGCTGATGCGGCCCTGGAGATTGCGCGGCGCTGCCGCGGCACTCCGCGGATTGCCAATCGGCTGCTGAGGCGCGTGCGTGATTTCGCCAGTGTGCGCAAGCATGCCCTTGTGGATGCCGCTGTGGTGCAGGAGGCCCTGGCGATGCATCGGGTGGATGCCCAGGGGCTGGATCCATCGGACCGACGTCTGCTCAGTCTGCTTCTCACCAGCTACGGCGGTGGCCCTGCCGGGCTGGATACGCTGGCCGCAGCACTCGGGGAAGATCCCGACACACTCGAAGCCGTGGTGGAGCCCTTTCTGCTGCAACTGGGGTTTCTGCAGCGCACACCCCGCGGGCGGGTGCTCACCGATGCTGGCCGTGAGCATTTGGAGGCGGCCTGATGCCCTGGCTGCAGCAGTTGCTTGCTCCGCTGCTGGCCGTTTGGTTGGCCCTGCCGGCGATGCAACCCAGCCTTGCTGATCAGTTCCAGCTCGCCTTGGATGCCAGCCGTGAGGGGCGCTTCAGCGACGCCATCAGCCTTTGGGATGGGGTGATTGAGCGTGCTCCTGCCGATAGCGCGGCATGGAGCAACCGCGGCAACGTGCGCTTGGCCCTTGGTGATCCGCAAGGGGCCATCGCTG
>JAYKHZ010000048.1:0-8132 GCA_035286165.1 Synechococcus sp. | reverse complement strand
CACCGGTGGTGATGGCCGATCAGCTCTGCGGTGATTTCTACGCCCGCCTGCTGGGGCTCCCCGCTGTGGTGAGCGATGCGAATGCGCTCAGCAGCCTCAAGGCGGTGCGTGAAGCCTGCTTTGAAGGGTTTGCCGGCGGCAGCCTGGGGGTGGCCAACGGCCTGCGCCGCGATGGCACTCCCCTCGATCCCAACGGCACCCATCCCCTGGAAGTGTGGACCGGCATCAACTTCGGCCTGGCGGCCTACTACCGCTTGATGGATGACCAGGACACCGCCCTGGCCATCTGCGAAGCCGTTGTGAACCAGGTGTACGAGGGCGGCATGCAATTCCGCACCCCCGAAGCCCTCACCGGCCAACGCACCTTCCGCGCCTGCCATTACCTGCGCGCTATGGCGATCTGGGCCCTGTGGGCCACCCACACCAACTGGGAGCTGATCCCAGGGGCCAACAACCGCCCATAAGCGCCCCAGCCAGGGCCTTCCGCGTCAGCTCAATTGCAGCTGCACTGGGCGATCCAGGGGCCGGCTGTGGTGATCGCTGCTGTTGGTGTCAGCCAGTTCCAGATTGAAGAAGCGGGCGCTGGGCTCACGGAAAAAGGGGCCGGCATGCCAGGTGCCGCAGTGCAGGGCAATGGCTTCCCCCGGCTCCACCCGCACCAGCTGCAGGGAGGCCGTGGCGATCAGCTCCCCCTGCTGCTCCGGTGGCGCCAGGGCGATCCAGAAGGGGTGCCCATCAGCGGATGCCAAACACTGGGTGACCCGTTGATGGCGGGTGATCAGCTTCACCAGGGGCTGGCGATGGGCCAGTTCCATCACGTAGAAGCGCGGTGTTCCAGCCCCCAGCTGCAGCTGAGCATCGCCCGGCCCAAAGGCGGTGCCATCGGCCACGGCCTGGATCGCATCACAGCGATCGGCCACCAGCTCATCGCCAAGGGGAATCGCCATCAGTGTGAGCGGCTCGCTCATGGCAACAACAACGCAACCAAACGCCGATGATGGACGGCCCAACCGCTTCACGCCCTGTGCCCATGCTGCGTCGCCTGTTCTGCCTGCTGCTGCTGACCATGGCGATGCTGCTGCCCACGGCCCCAGCCGCCGCTGAGCTGCACAGCCACCCCGGCGATGACGGCACCCCTGTGGTGCGGAGCCTGGAAAGCCTGCGGGATCTGGATTACCAGACCTGGCAGCTGGTGGCCTACCGCGAGGGCAAACCCGGTGGGCCGCTGCGCCTGCGGGTGGTGGGCTACCCCGGCAAGGTGCGCTTGGATCACCCCACCGAATTGATCGTGCTCAGCGGCAGCCACCGCTGGGATCTGCCCGATCGCACCCTCGACAACCCAGTGCTCAGCAGCGATGGCCGCGAAGCCGCCGCTGAATTCGATCTGCAGCCCCTGCTGGCGGAGCTGAGCAAGAACCGGCCCCTGCGCCTGCAGCTGCCCGGGGTGTTCAACGAACTGCCGGTGCCCCCGTTCGTGGTGAAGGAATGGCGTGAACTGCCCAGTGCTTCCCTCTGATCGCCACTGGATGCACAGGGCCCTGGCCCTGGCGGGCCTGGCCGATGGCCACACCAGCCCCAACCCGGTGGTGGGCTGTGTGGTGCTCGATGCCGCTGGCCAGTTGGTGGGGGAGGGCTTCCACCGCCGCGCCGGTGATCCCCATGCCGAGGTGATGGCCCTGCGCCGCGCCGGAGAGCGGGCCCGCGGCGGCAGCCTCTACGTGACCCTGGAACCCTGCTGCCACCACGGCCGCACCCCACCCTGCTCAGAGGCGGTGATTGCCGCTGGCCTCAAACGGGTGGTGGTGGCCCTGCCAGACCCCGACCCCCGGGTGGCCGGCGGCGGCATCCGCCAGCTGCAGCAGGCCGGCATCGAGGTGGTGAGCAGTGTGTGCCAAGCCGAGGCCGCCAACCAGAACAAGGCCTTCTGCCACCGGGTGCGCAGTGGCCAGCCCTGGGGAATTCTCAAATGGGCCATGAGCCTCGATGGCCGCACGGCCCTGCCCAATGGCGCCAGCCAATGGATCAGTGGCCCCAGCGCCCGGGCCTGGGTGCACCGGCTGCGGGCGTCGGTGGATGCGGTGATCGTGGGGGGCGGCACGGTGCGCAGCGATGACCCCCTGCTCACCAGCCGCGGCCAACGCCAGAGCGAACCCTTGCGGGTGGTGCTGAGCCGCAGCCTGGATCTGCCACCTCAGGCCCAGCTCTGGGACACCACGGTGGCGCCAACCCTGGTGGCCCATGGCCCCGAGGCGCCCCAGGCGGCTCGAGTGCAGCTGGATCAGCTGGGGGTGGAGCGGCTGCTCTTGGATGGCTGTGAACCCAAGGCGCTGCTGCAGGCCTTGGCGGCGCGCGGCTGCAACCGGGTGCTGTGGGAGTGCGGCCCTGAGTTAGCCGCTGCAGCCATCACCCAGCAGGGGGTGCAGGAGCTGGCTGCCGTGATCGCCCCCGCGCTGCTGGGGGGCCAGGCGGCCCGCACGCCCCTGGGGAACCTGGGCTTCACTGCGATGGAGCAGGTGCTGCGCCTGGAGGCGGGCCAACCCCTGCAGCTGGGTGCCGATTGGCTGCTTCAACTGCCCTTGCCGCCGCCATCTCCCGCTGAGGCATAGCGACCGATCACCACCCCCATCACTACGGCCATGTAGAGGGGCCCCAACACGCTGGTGACCACGCTCAACATCTGGGAGAGCGGCAGGGTGGCGCTGATGTCGCCAAAGCCCACGGTGGTGAGGCAGACAAAGGCGTAGTAGTTGATCTCAGCGAAGGCGCCACTGGAGGCGAGCACACTGCCCCCCTGATCGCCCAAGGCAGCGCGGGTGAGCTCCAAGGGCTGGAAACTGCCGGGCTGAATCGTTTCCACCGCCCCCATCACCAGGCCAGCGGTGAGGCCCAGCAGCAGGTAACCGGCAATGGCCCCCATCAGCAGGGGGCGATTCACCAGGGGCTCAGCCGCCAGGCGCTCGATCAGGCGCAGGATGCTCCAGCCCACCAGCAGGCCCCAGCTCAGGGCCAGGGGCACACCGCTGTACACCAGGTTCAACGGGGTGAGCAGCCACAGCCACATGGCCAGCAGCGCCAGGGCCGCCAACCAGCGATAACAACGGTCACTCCAACGGTTGCCCCGCCCGCCGCCAAGGCGCCCCAGCAGCAACGCGATCAAGGAATAGAAGAGATAGCTGAGCCGGTCGAGCGCCGGAAAGGCAAAACAAACAAGCACCAACGCCGTGAGCAGCAGCAGCAGCTCATGGGGATGGCGCTCAGGCAGGCGCCGCAACTTGCGCAGAACACTCAAGCTGGCAGGTCCAGGCTCAACTGATCCCAGGGTCGAGGCTGCTGCGGCGCTGTCAAGCCAGGGGGGATCGGTTCGGCCCACCAGCCCGCCGGATCCCAACCCTGCAGCAGGGGCTCCAGGGCTCGCAAGCCAGCACCATCGAGCGGTTCACACCACGCCTGCTCCAACCCTTCAGGGATCAGCACCGGCATCCGGTCATGCAGGGGCGCCACCAGGGCATTGGGGTTGGTGGTGAGCACGCAGCAACTCTCCACCTCGCTGCCATCGGGGCCAATCCAGCGATCCCATAGCGCCGCCAGCCAGAACGGTGCCCCATCACGGCGAGCGATGCGCTGACCTTTTTCATAAAAGGCATTGGCGGGCAGCAAGCCGCGGCGGTGACGCCAGGGGCCGCGAAAACTGGCCTTCTCAGCCACGGTTTCAACGCGGGCATTGAAGGGGCGAGGCCCCTGCAGCGGATCCCGGCGCCACTCCGGCAGCAGCCCCCAAAGCACCAAAGCCGGCGCCATGGCGCCATGCTCCTGGCGCTGCAGCAACACCGGATCCCCCGGCCGAATCAGCTCCCGGGGGGCGTAATGCTGGGCCAACCCGGCGGGCAACTCCCCCTGCAACCGCGGCAGCAGGGCATCGAGGGATGCCGTGAGGGCATAACGACCGCACATCGCAAATCAGGGGCCGCACGTTCGGTTCTCACCCACCGCGCGGATTTGGCACTCGCACTAGCTTGGATCGAACGTGAATGCAGGGCATGCCGATCCGTCAGGACGACAACAAACCCAACCGCAGAATCGGCGTCATCAACCTGGTGCTGATCGGTTTTGGAGTGTTGCTGCTGCTGAGCAGCTTCCTGCCCAATCAGGGCATGCAACAGGTGCCCCGGGTGCCCTATTCGCTCTTCATCAATCAGGTGGATGACGGCGAAGTGAAGCGCGCCTTCATCACCCAAGAGCAGATCCGTTACGAGTTAGCCAACCCCGAGGAGGGTCAGCCCCAGCTGCTGGCCACCACCCCGATCTTTGACATGGATCTGCCCCAACGGCTGGAGCAGCACGGGGTGGAATTCGCCGCCGCACCGCCCAAGAAACCCGGCTTGTTCAGCACGATCCTCAGCTGGGTGGTGCCACCACTGATCTTCATCCTGCTGCTGCAGTTCTTTGCCCGCCGCGCCATGGGTGGCGCTGGTGGTGCCCAGGGCGCCCTGAGCTTCACCAAGAGCAAGGCCAAGGTGTACGTGCCCGATGAGCAATCACGGGTCACCTTTGCCGATGTGGCGGGCGTGGATGAAGCCAAGGCTGAACTCACTGAAATCGTTGATTTCCTCAAAAAGCCTGAGCGCTACGCCGCCATCGGTGCCCGCATTCCCAAGGGTGTGCTGCTGGTGGGCCCCCCCGGTACCGGCAAAACCCTGCTCTCCAAGGCCGTGGCCGGCGAGGCCGATGTGCCCTTCTTCATCA
Source organism: Synechococcus sp. (assembly GCA_035286165.1). GTDB lineage: Bacteria > Cyanobacteriota > Cyanobacteriia > PCC-6307 > Cyanobiaceae > RCC307. The sequence continues at coordinate 3,389 of JAYKHZ010000048.1, read as the reverse complement.
TCTCCGGTTCGGAGTTTGTGGAATTGTTCGTGGGCGCTGGTGCCGCCCGCGTGCGCGACCTCTTTGAGGAGGCCAAGAAGAAGGCACCTTGCATCATCTTCATCGATGAATTGGATGCCATCGGCAAGAGCCGTTCGGGCTCCATGGGTGTGGTTGGCGGCAACGACGAGCGGGAACAAACGCTCAATCAGCTGCTCACGGAAATGGATGGCTTCAGTGCCACTGATAAGCCCGTGATCGTGCTGGCGGCCACCAACCAACCGGAAACCCTGGATGCCGCCCTGCTGCGCCCGGGTCGCTTTGACCGCCAGGTGCTGGTGGACCGCCCCGACCTCTCCGGCCGCAAAACCATCCTGGAGATCTACGCCAAAAAAGTGAAACTCAGCGAGGCGGTTGACCTCGACAAGATCGCCGCAGCCACTAGTGGATTTGCCGGCGCTGATCTGGCCAATCTGGTGAACGAGGCCGCCCTGCTGGCCGCGCGGGCCCATCGCACCTCCGTGGATCAGGGCGATCTCAACGAAGCCATCGAACGGGTGGTGGCAGGCCTGGAGAAAAAGAGCCGGGTGCTCCAGGACGATGAGAAAAAAGTGGTGGCCTATCACGAGGTGGGCCACGCCATCGTTGGTCACCTCATGCCGGGTGGCAGCAAGGTGGCCAAGATCTCGATCGTGCCCCGGGGCATGAGCGCCCTGGGTTACACCCTGCAGCTCCCCACGGAGGATCGCTTCCTCAATTCCCGCGAAGACCTGCAAGGCCAAATCGCCACCCTGTTGGGCGGGCGCTCCGCTGAAGAGGTGGTGTTCGGGCGCATCACCACAGGCGCCGCGAACGATCTGCAGCGCGCCACCGACATCGCCGAGCAGATGGTGGGCACCTACGGCATGAGCGAAACCCTCGGCCCCCTCGCCTACGACAAGCAAGGGGGGAACCGTTTCCTCGGCCAGGGCAATAACCCCCGCCGGGTGGTGAGCGATTCCACCGCTCAGGCGATCGACAAAGAGGTGCGGGCCCTGGTGGACCGCGGCCACGAGCAAGCTCTGGCCATCCTCAACAACAACCGTGGACTGCTGGAAGACATCGCCCAGCGCATCCTCGAAAAAGAGGTGATCGAAGGCGATGAGCTCAAGGAGCTGCTGGATCGCAGCGTGAATCCCGAGCCGGTTGCCGCCTGAGCAGCGGCTTGCCATGCCCCTGGGGGTTGACGAAACCCAGGGGCATCCCGGATAAGTGAGGTTTGAATCTGGGCGATGGTTCGCGAGCTCGCGCCACTCAAAGGACAAGATTTCCTTGCATCAGCAGACCTTGATGCCGCCCAGACCAAGGCACTGATCGACTTTGCTGCCGCCATCAAATCGGGACAACGCAAGCCCCGGCTCGATGGCAAGGTGCTGGGCCTGATCTTCTCGAAGGCCTCCACCCGCACCCGCGTGAGCTTCACCGTGGCGATGGCACGCCTGGGGGGCCAAACCATTGATCTGAATCCATCGGTGAGCCAGGTGGGCCGCGGTGAACCGATTGAAGACACCGCCCGCGTGCTCAGCCGCTACATGGATGCGCTGGCGATCCGCACCTTTGCCCAGGCTGATCTGCAGGCCTATGCGGATGCGGCCTCCATTCCGGTGATCAATGCACTCACCGATCTGGAGCACCCCTGCCAGGCCCTGGCCGATTACCTGACCATGCAGGAGGCCTTCGGGTCGATCGAAGGCAAAACCATGGCCTATGTGGGCGATGGCAACAACGTGGCCCACTCATTGCTGGTTGCGGGCGCCCTGCTGGGGGTGAATGTGCGCATCGGCTGCCCCGCCGGTTTCCATCCCGACGCCGCCGTTGTGCAGCAAGCCACCGCCCTGGCCCAGGGGCGCTGCCACATGGAGGTGATTGAGGATCCAGCCGAGGCTGTTGCCGGCGCCCATGCCGTATACACCGATGTGTGGGCCTCGATGGGGCAGGAAGAGGAACAGGCCCAGCGGGAGCTGGCCTTCAACGGCTTCTGCGTGGATGAGGCCCTGATGGCGAACGCTGATCCTGAAGCCATCGTGTTGCACTGCCTGCCGGCGCACCGCGGGGAAGAAATCAGCGCAGAAGTGCTGGAAGGCCCTGCCAGCCGTGTGTTTGATCAAGCGGAAAACCGTCTGCACGCGCAGCAAGCCCTGCTCGCCACCCTGCTCGGCGCCAGCGAAGCCTGAAGGCCATGAGCACCACCATTCATTGCCGCTACACCGGTGAGCTGCACTGTCAAGCCGAGCACGGGCCATCGGGCAGCCAACTGCACACCGATGCCCCCAGCGATCACGCTGGCCTGGGAGAGGGCTTTGCCCCCACAGATCTGGTGGCCACAGCGCTGGGCACCTGCGTGCTCACAATCATGGGCATCGCCGCCAAGGAGCGGGGTTGGGATCTAGAAGGCGCTGAGCTGAGCGTGGAGAAAACCATGCAGCCCGAGCCCCGGCGCATCGCCAGCCTCGAGCTCTCCATCACCCTTCCTTCCCATCTGAACAGCAGCCAGCGGCAGCTGCTTCAGCAGGCGGCCAACCAATGCCCCGTGAAACTCAGCCTGGAAGGGGCCATTCCCATGCACTTCCGCTGGCTTTAGGGGGGAGCGTCTCGACAACGGGGCATTAAAGTGGCACAAATGTATTAGCGACGCGCTTTGGCCGCCATGCCGCTTGAGGCCCTCACCAGCGCCCAGCAGGAGCTCTACGACTGGCTCACTGACTTCATCGCTGAGCACCGTCACAGCCCCTCGATCCGTCAAATGATGGAGGCGATGGGGCTGCGCTCACCGGCCCCGATCCAAAGCCGCCTGCGCCATCTGCAGCAGAAGGGCTGGATTACCTGGAAGGAGGGCCAGGCCCGCACCCTGCAACTCCTCGGGGGGGAAGCGGAAGCCAACGGCATTCCGGTCCTGGGGGCCGTGGCCGCCGGCGGCTTGATCGAAACCTTTGACGACGTGCAAGACCGCCTCGACCTGCAGCCACTGCTGGAGCGGCGGGGGCTCTTTGCCCTCACCGTGAACGGCGACAGCATGGAGCAAGCCCACATCGCTGATGGCGACGTGGTGTTGATGGAACCGGTGCGCGACGCCACTCGCTTGCGTCCCGGCACGATCGTGAGCGCCCTGGTGGCTGGCAGCGGCACCACCTTGAAGCACCTGTACCAGCAGGGGGAAGACATCACCCTGGAGCCCGCCAACCCGAACTACGAACCGATCACCCTGCCAGCGGATTCCGTGACCGTGCAGGGGCAGCTAGTCGCAGTGTGGCGGCAGGTCTGAGGTGTAAGCTTTTACACGTGCTCGCGACTGCGCAGCACAAACGGGGCCATAGCTCAGCTGGTAGAGCACCTGCATGGCATGCAGGGGGTCAGGAGTTCGAGTCTCCTTG
>JAYKHZ010000047.1:0-15000 GCA_035286165.1 Synechococcus sp. | reverse complement strand
CCTTCAAAGCAGGCTTCACGCACCGCCTTGAGGCTGCTGAGCGCATTCGCATCGCTCACCACAGCGGGGAGCCCCAGCAGGCGGGCGTAGAAATCACCGCAGAGCTGATCGGCCATCACCACCGGTGTGCCGCTTTCCGCATCGATGCGGTAGTACTCGCCGTTCCAGAGCAGGGCATCGAAATTGGCGCGCGACTGCTGCAGCCAGAGGCTGAAGTCCCGCTGGTCCTGGGCGGTGTCGACCCCCAGTTCCAAGGCCAGGGTGCGGCCCATGGCCAGGGCTGCTTCGAGGGCGGCGATCCAGAGGGCGCCGCAGTAGGCGCTCACCCCCTTGAGGGCCCAGTCATCAAAGGTTTGATCCGGCGCGCCGCCGTTGTCGGGCAGGCCATCGTTGTTGGCATCAAAGGTTTTGAGGTAGCGCAGGGCCTGCACTGCCGCGGGCCAGCAGTCGGCCAGGAAGCTGATGTCGCGCCCATCGGGGGCGAGTTGGTAGGTGCGCCACACCTGCAGCACGAAATCGCTGCCCAGGTCTTTCCAGAGGTTGCAGTCCTGATAAGCCGTGTAGTTGGTGGCATCCCAGGGCTGCTCGTTGGGGGCGCCCAGGTCGTGGGGGGTGGCGCCGGCCAGCTTGCGGGCGGCTTCCACGCGGCCGCGCCCCTGGGTGAAATACCAGCCAATCGGCCGCGGCGTGGCATCAGCCGCTGGGATGGCCCGGGCAAAGCTGCGCAGCACCGAGCGATCCAGCTCCGGCCACAGTTGCAGCAGGGCAAAGGAGCCGTAGAGCCGCACATCGAGGCTTTCGTACCAGGCGTAATCGAGGCACTCGAGCACCCCGAAGCGTCCCACCGGATCACTGGCTGTGGCGGCGCTCCAGAGGGTGCCGCCGCTGGCCAGGTCGTAGAGCTCATTGCAGAGCGCCATGCGCAGCGATTCGGGCAGGTCGTCGCGCAGCAGCACCGGTGCCTGCCACTCCTCGATCTGCTGGCGCCAGCGGGGCCACTGCTGCAGGGCTTCCGCGGCGATGGCGGTGGCGTTATCGCCGCTGGGGCCAAAGAAATCGGTGTAGCGGCGCAGGCACTGGCTGCCGCTGGCAAAGGCGGTGACGGGCAGATCCCAGCTGATCACCAACGGCAGTTCCAGTTCAGCGCCGGGGGCGAGCTCAAAGCGCAGGGCCAGGGCGGCGCTGGCGGGATCGTTCTTGCCGCTGCGGCGATCGTTGTTGCTGTTGGCAATCGAGCCATCGGCGCTGAAGCGCTGCCAGATTTCGGCCCCATCGCTGTGGGGGTTCCAGCGGCTGCAGCGCATCAGCTCCACCCCCTCGAGCGCTTCCGGGACAGCGATGCACCACTGCCCTTCGCCCTCGGCGATGAGATCTGAGCACTGGCCCTCCAGCACAACGCCCCGCAGCCCGGCCTGATCCACCCAGCGGTTGCGCTGCCCCTGGGTGCGCCCCACCGCGGGCACGTAGTTGTGCTCAGGGCTGCCGTCGTCGCGGAAGTGCACCGCGGCGCTGGGATCGGTGTTGCAAAACCAGCCGCAGGTGTTGCGCCAGCTCAGCAGCAACGAGAGCTTCAGCGGCTTGCGTGTGGGGTTGCGGAAGCGCCAGCGGAACACGGCCACCGGCAGGGCGGTGCTGCGGTAATCCCCCGGCAGGATCGGACTGAAGCTCTCGCAGCTGGCTTCAGCCTGGAACACATGGCTGTACTCAAACCAGCTCAGGGGGTAGCGGGCGCTGTAGTGGCCCGTGCTGCGCTCGCTGGTGCTGGCGGGATACCAAGCCCAGCTGCTCAGCGGTTCTGCGCCATCGGGGTTGGAGCTGTCGTGGCTGGGGGCCACCGCCAGGGCATGGGTGGCTGTGCTGCTGCCGTTGTCTTCAAAGAGGGCGAACTGGCAGTCCGGGAGTGAGCCGAACCAGTGCTCACCGCCATCGAGGTGCCAGAGATTGAAATCACCGCGGGAGCTGCGGCCGATGCAGCCGGCCCCGAAGCCCCCCAGCGGCGCCCCATGCCATGGGCCGTCATCGAGGTTGCTCTCGTAGCGAACGGTGTAGGGCTGCTCCCAGCCCAGGCCAAAGGGGCGACTCCAACTGGCGGTGGGGTTGGGGTTGGCGCCCGAGCGGCCGGCACGGCGCAACAGGGCACGCGCGGTGTTGAGGCCGAATGGCGCCATGGGTCAGGGAAGATTGGCCACAGCTTGCCTGAAAACCCTTACCGCACAAGGGGGTTGCTGCGAAGCCAGCCGGCTCCGATCTGTTGTGCTGCCTGGCCGCGCTGTTGGCCCACCACCGGGTTGGGCTCGTAGCTGAGCAGGCTCATAAAGCCAAAGGGCAGCAGAAACACACCCCAGCTGGTGAGGCTCACCAGCAAGAAGGTTCGGCTGCGGGGCAGGGGGAAACGCAAAACAGACGAAAAGACAACCAGACGATCTTGCCACTTTTGCAATCGTCCACCGGATTTGTCTGCAGCTGCGGCCTCTCTGTGGCGATCTGCCCATAAAAAAGCCCCCGCCGATGTGGCGGGGGCTGGTGGTCAACGCGTCAGCGCAATTCAGACGTCGCTGCCTTCGGTGCCTTCTTCGCCTTCATCTTCGATGCCTTGGGGCACCAAACGGATCGCTTTGCGACCCAGTTTGATTTCAAAGTTGTCGCCGGGCTTGAGGTCGAGCATGGCGGTGTAGGCCTTACCGATCAGCAGGTTGCCGTTGCCTTGAACGGTGGCCTTGTAAGACAGCTTGCGGCCGCCCTTGCCGATGCTGCCGCCACCGATATCAACGCCTTTGGCCTCCAGCAGGGCCTCGTAGAACGCGGTGAAATTCAGTCGCTCGCTGCCATCTTTTTTGGTGGAGACGTAGCCACAGGCGCGCACGATTTCGGATTTACCGACATCGCCCAGGTCTTTCACCTTGGCGAGCAATTCATTGCCTTGAAGCATGGCAGCTGAGGAACTTCTTGTTGATGAAGTTAGCTCCTAAACCCTCCAAAGCGCCAGTTTTTGCCACCAGATATGGGGGGTTGTCATGAATTTGGCTGCGTTCAGCGCTGTTGCTGGCGGCTTAGAAGCCAGAACGTTCACCTTCATCGAGCGTGGCTTCACAGGCAGTGACGATCTGCCCATCGCAATAGAGCACCAATAAATGGCGATAGAGCTCACCAAATTCCAGCTTCAGTTCCTCGAGTTCTGCTGTGTTCAGCACCTCGGCGAGGTTGTCCCATTGCGGCGTGCCCCGCTGGATCGCGGCCGCGCCGAACTGCTGCGCTTGCCCCCAGGCTTGTTTGAGTAAATCCCGGTTGGAAATTTTGGCCAGCAGCACGGCGTTGAAGGGGCGCAGGCGACCATCAAGCTCACTCCAGCAGTTTTCCTTCTCCAGCTCCGAAAGTCGCGAGAAGAATGCGGTGGGATCACTCATGGCTTTGATTGCTGCACCGCTTGTTGGTTGATGCTCGTTGCACGCAGGTAAGCAGAATCGCTCCATGCTTCATGTGATTGGCACTACGGCTGCTGGCTTGGCCGGTTTGGCTGCCCCCCAGCGCCTGCTTGTTGATGGTGCGGCCTGCATTGCCGCCCCCAGTCGTTTGCAACCCCAGCTTCCCCAGGCGGCGGAATGGCTCAATACCGATCAGCCCCAGGCGGCGATTGAACAGCTGCAGCAACGGCTGCAGGCTGGTGGAACGGCCGTGGTGCTGGCCAGCGGTGATCCGCTCTGGTTTGGGATTGGCAGGCTGCTATTGCAGACCATTCCCGCTGAGCAGCTGCAGTTTCACCCCTGCCCCTGCTCCATGCAGCTGGCCTTTTCGCGTTTGAAGCGCCCGTGGCACAACGCCCGTTGGGTGTCGCTGCATGGCCGCGATCCTGAAGCCCTCTCGGTTGCGCTGCAGCAGCGGCCCGACGCCCTGGCGGTGCTCACCGATCCCAGCCGGGGTGGTGCCGCTGAGGTGCGTCAGATCCTGGCGGCGGCTGGGCTTGAGGCGGCCTATGCGGTTTGGTTGTGCGAGCGGTTGGATCATCCCGATGAGCGGCTGCAGCAGCTGCGTCCCGCTGACCCCCTGCCCGCGGATCTCGACCCGTTGCATCTGGTGGTGCTGCTGGCCGAGCCCCAGCCCCTCAGCCCCGCTCAGCTGCCGCTGTTCGGCATCGACGATGGCGTTTACCTGCAGCACGCGGATCACCCCGGTTTGATGACCAAGCGGGAGGTGCGCATTCAGCTGCTGGCTGAGTTGAACCTGCCAGCTCAGGGTGTGCTCTGGGATCTGGGCGCAGGCACCGGCAGCGTGGGACTTGAGGCGCTGCGGCTGCAGCCCCACTTGCAGCTCTATGCCATCGAACGGCGCAGCGGAGCTGTTCCCTTGATTGAAGCCAATGCCCAGCGCCTGGGGGTGCAGCCCGCAGCGGTGCTGCAGGGGGATGCTGCGTCCTTGATGGCTGAGCTCCCCAGTCCGGATCGGGTGTTGCTCGGCGGTGGGGGGCGCAGCCGTGTGGCGTTGCTGGAGGAGCTGTTGCCGCGCCTGGCTGCCGCGGGTGTTGTGGTGATTCCCCTGGCCACGCTTGAGGCCCTCACGGAGCTGCGCCCGGTGCTGGAACGCCATGGTTTGAACGTCAGCCTGCAGCAGCTGCAGATCAGTCGCGGGGTTCCCCTGGCTAGCGGAACGCGCCTAGCCCCGTTGAACCCGGTGTTGGTGCTGCGGGGCTGCCGGGTTTGAGCCCCAGTTCGGCGGCGCGCCCCGCTTGCAGTTCAATCACCCCATCCACAGGGGCATCAGAGCTGTACTTCGGACAGGGCATGGCGTTGCAGGGCGGCACGTTTGCCTTGATCTGCTGCACGCGGCCATCGCGCACATAAACAAGGTCCAGCGGTGCAATGCAGTCCTTCATCCAGAAGTGCACGCGCTGCTTGGGTTGGAAGCGGAACCACATGCCACGCCAGGGGCCAAGCGGCGGACGTTGCATTAAACCGGTTTGATACTGCTGCGGTGTTTGCGGCACCTCCAGGCCGATGCAGCCCTGGGGCAGGCACCACTTCGCGGTAATCGGCAGGTGCTGGGGCGTCACGGCCAGCAGCAGGGGCAGCAGGGCAGTGCTCAGCATCAAGCTTTGGCCTTCAGCACATAACCCTGCCCCCGCACCGTGTGGATCAGGCGACGTTCACCGTTTTCTTCCAATTTGCGCCGCAGATAGCGGACATACACCTCGATCACATTGGCGTTGGCACCGGTTTCGCCGTGCCCCCACACCTGCTCAAGGATTTGCTGGCGTCCCACCGTGGCGCCCTGGTGCTCCAGCAGCAGTTGCAGCAGGGCAAATTCCCGTTCGGTCAGGGCGATCTCGCGATTGTTGCGCCACACCCTTCGCTGCTGGGGGTCAACCCGTAAATCCAGCAGGCTCAGCTGGGGCGGTGCCGCACTGGTGCTCGCCGCCACGGTGTGGGGCACCCGTTCGCTGTTGCGTGCTTGGCGCACATCCAGCTGCAGCCGCAATTTGCGCAGCAGCTCGCTGGGGGGGGCATCCGGGAGCCAGAAATCATTGGCGCCCAGCTTCAGCACCAGCTTGCGCGCCTCCAAATCATCAGCCTCCACCTCCAACAGCAGGGGCACCTGTTCGCCAGCGCCGCAGAGCTGCTGCAGTTGCGGCAGCAGCAACAGCTCATCACTGCTCACGATCACCGCCTGCACCCGCTGCGGACTCACCAGGCCCGATCGCAGGGATTGTTCAGCATCAGCCCCGCTCCAGCCCAGGGTGTCGTAGCCCGAGGCCTCCAGGCGTTCCCGCAGGGCCAGGGCCCGAACACCAATCAAAAGAAGCGCAGTGCTCACGAGTTGGGGGGAAGTGAGCCGGGTTTGGCAACGTGGGGCAGGCCCCAGCCGAGCTTGTCGCCCAGGACCCGGAAGAACTCGTGATCAGCCAGGCGCACAAAGCGGGCGGGTTGATCACAGCGGCGGATCAGAACCCGATCCTCAGGCCAGACATAACAACCGGCGCTGCCATCCACCACCATCATCAAGCGTTCCGGCGTGGCGGGGAACACGGTGACCGGTTCGCTGTCGCTGAACACCAGGGCGCGGGATGCCAGGGAGTGGGGGGCGATGGGGGTGAGCTGCAGCACCGGGCAATCGGGGGTGATCACCGGTCCACCGGCGCTGAGGGCATAGGCGGTGGAGCCGGTGGGGGTGGAGAGGATCACACCGTCTGCCGAGATGTCCACCGGGGCATGGCGACCGATGGCGATCTCGAAATGGCACATGCTCGTGAGGGGCTCACGGTGCAGGGCCATCTCGTTCATGCACAGCACCTCCCAGCGGCGCTGCTCGCCGCGCAGCACGCTCACCACCAGCAGGCTGCGCTCCTCCACGGTCCAGTCGTTCTGGATCACCTGCTCCAGGGCCTGATCGAGGTGATCGAGGTAGGTTTCCGCCAGAAAACCGAGGTGGCCGGTGTTGATGGTGAGCATGGGGATGCCCACCGGCGCGGTTTGGCGCGAGGCCGACAGCACCGTTCCATCCCCGCCCAGCACGATGGCCAGATCCACATCGGGGGTGAACTCAGGCGGCACACAGGCGGAGTAGCCCAGCATCCGCAGGTGCTGATCGGGGTTGGCAAACCCCACCATTCCGCCTGAGCTGCTTACGCGCACCACGCTCCAGCCGGACTCCACCAGCCGGGCCTCGATGCGGTCCGCGGTGGTGACAGCCAGCTGCTTTCCGTCGTTAACGATCAGACCGGCTAGGGGCACCGATCGGGAGCTGCGGGTGTCTGATCCTAGGGGGGTCAGAACTGGTCGAGGAAGCGCAGATCGCTTGTGAAGAGCCTGCGGATGTCATCGATGCCGTGGCGCACCATGCAGAACCGCTCCACACCAAGGCCAGCTGCGAAGCCACTCCAGCGTTCTGGATCCAGGCCCATGCCCTCCAGCACGGCGGGATCCACCATGCCGCAGCCCATCACCTCGAGCCAGCGGCCGCGCCACTGCACATCCACCTCGGCGCTGGGTTCGGTGAAGGGGAAATAGCTGGCGCGGAAGCGCACCGGCAGATCACCGAAGAACGTGCGCAGGAATTGGGTCACGGTGCCGCGCAGGTGGCTGAAATCGAGCCCCTCATCAATGGCCAGCACCTCCACCTGGTGGAACACCGGTGAATGGGTGGCATCCACAGCATCGCGCCGGTACACGCGGCCGGGGGCGATCACCCGCACCGGCGGCGGATTGGCTTCCAGGTGGCGAATCTGCACCGGTGAGGTGTGGGTGCGCAGCAGCCGCTCACCAGGCAGATAAAAGGTGTCCTGCATGTCCCGGGCCGGATGGTCCTCGGGGATGTTCAGCGCCGAGAAGTTGTAGTGGTCGCTCTCGATGTCGGGGCCTTCCACCACCTGGTATCCGAGCCCGCAGAAGATGTCCACGATGGCGTCGGTGGTGCTCAGCAGCGGGTGCCGGTTGCCGGGGGGGCGGAAGCTGGCTGGCAGCGAGATATCCAGGGTTTCGCTGGCAATCCGCGCTTCCAGGGCCGCCTGCTTGATGCCGCTCTGCCGCTGTTGCAGCAGTTCCTGCACCTGGGTTTTCAACACGTTGGCCCGCTGGCCCACCACGGGGCGTTGATCCCCGGGCAGCTTGCCCATGGCGCCGAGCACGCCGGACAGCTTGCCCTTCTTCCCCAGCAGCTCGATCCGCAGCTGCTCAAGGGCTGCAGCATCGGCTGCTGCGGCAATGGCTGCGGCAGCCTCGGCTTCGAGGGCCTGCAATTGCCCGGTGATGTCCTCCAGGGTGGGGGCGGTGCTCAAGAGACGCGGCCTAACGTGCGTGGGGCATCATCGCCTTTCAATGGCTTCCCCCTTGCGGATCCTGATCAGCAACGACGACGGCGTCTTTGCTGAGGGGATCAAGGTTCTGGCTCTCGAAGCCGCGCGGCGGGGTCATCGCGTCAGCGTTGTCTGCCCTGATCAGGAGCGTTCCGCCACAGGCCACGGTCTCACGCTGCAGAGTCCGATCCGGGCGGAGCGCGCCGATGGCCTCTTCGGTTCTGGGATTGAAGCCTGGGCCTGCAGTGGCACCCCATCGGATTGCGTCAAGCTGGCCCTGGGCAAGTTGCTTGAAACCCCCCCGGATCTGGTGCTCAGTGGCATCAACCACGGCCCCAATCTGGGCTCTGATGTGATGTATTCCGGCACCGTGGCCGCGGCGATGGAGGGCACCCTGGAGGGGCTGCCGGCCATGGCCATCAGCAGTGCTTGCTTTGATTGGCGCCAGTTCGATGGCGCCGCCGTGCGGGCGCTGGATCTGGCGGAGCAGGCCCTGGCAGGTGGTTGGCCTGATGGGTTGTTGCTCAACCTCAATGTGCCAGCGGTGCCCGCTGATCAGATCGGTGCGGTGCGCTGGTGCCGCCCTGGGGTGCGCCGCTATGTGGATCAATTTGATCAGCGTTCCGACCCGCGCGGCCGCACCTACTACTGGCTCGCGGGTGAGGTGGTGAATGATCACCAGGCCGCTGGTGTTGGCCCCCGCGATTGGCCCACGGATGTGGCGCAGGTGCAAGCCGGTGGCATGGCGCTGACGCCATTGCAGCCGGAACTGTTCTGGCGTGGGGGTCTGCCCCCGCTGCCGCTGGCGAGCTGAGCTCTTTGTCAGCTTGAGCGGCGGGCCAGCCGCTGCAGCAGCCAGAGGCTCGCCCAGAGGCCGATCAGGTGGCCGCTGAGCGCCTGGGTGTTGGCCATCACCGAGAACATCTCCAGGGAGGTGATGGCGTTGTTGCCAATGCTGGTGCCCGTCAGGCCTGGCTGCTGAATCGAGGCTTGGAAGGTGAGGCTGCCGGAGAGGGCCTGGTAGCCGATGGCTGCCAGGGTGAGGCCCACCAGGCTGGCCAGCAGATGGCGCTTGATCTGGGCGCGGGTTTCAGCCTTGGAGGGGATGGTGCGGCTGCCGCTGCCCAGCACGCGGCTCAGGCGCACGAGGCCCCAGTCCTGCCACACCCCCCAGGCCAGCACCAGCAGGGCCAAGGTGGTGAGGGAGAGGCCGGGGCCAAGGCCGATGGCCTTGTCGCGGTTGCTTACCAGCTCGCTGCCGATGCTGTTGAAGGCCAGCACCCCGCCGCTCACCAGCGCCAGGGTGAGCTGGCTCCAGAAGGCACCCCAGCCCACCATGCGAAAAGCGGAGGCGATCCGCTGCAGCTCAAGACGGTCGGCCATGGGGTGATGCGCAGGCCCTAAAGGTGCCATGGGAGCATGGCCCTGGCACGGATTCCGGCCTTGATTGCGCTGCACAATCCCCAGAACGCCGCCACACCGACGGCTCTGGCTTTGGGAAGTTTTGACGGTGTGCACGCCGGTCATCGCCAGGTGATCGCGGCGGCTGTTGCTGCGGCTGCAGCCAGCCCCCATCCCCTTGTGCCCACGGTGCTCTCCTTCTGGCCCCATCCCCGTGAGGTGCTGGCCGGCGAGCCGCGGTTGCGGTTGGATCTCCCCAACGAAAAGCTCAGCGTGCTGGGGCCGCTTGGCATCGAGCAGTTGGTGTTGGTGCCCTTTGATCAGCAGCTGGCCGCCCTGAGCCCCGAGCAGTTCGTGCGCCAGGTGCTGCAGCAGCAACTGCAGGCCAAGGCGGTGGTGATCGGTGAGAACTTCCGGTTTGGCCATCGCCGCAGCGGCGGCCCTGAGGATCTGCTGCGGCTGGGCCAGGAGCTCGGCATCGCTGTGACGGTGGTGCCCCTGCTGGATCAGTGCGGCAGTCGCATGAGCTCCAGCCGCATTCGCGCTGCCTTGGCCGCCGCAGAGCTTGAGGAGGTGGCCCAGTTGCTGCAACGCCCGTATCGCTTCCAGGGCCAGGTGGTGCGTGGACGCGGCCTCGGGCGCGGCCTGGGGTGGCCCACCGCCAACCTGCAGGTGGATGGGCGCAAGTGTTTGCCCGCCGAGGGGGTGTACGCGGCCTGGGCTTGGCGGGAGGGGGAGCCGGCGCGGCCTGCGGTGATGAATCTGGGGCGCCAGCCCACGGTGGATCCCACCGCACCCTCGGCTGTGGAGGTGCACCTGCTCGATGCCGAGCTGGAGCTGGTGGGTCACACCCTGGTGGTGCAACCGTTGAAGCAACTGCGCGTGCAGCAGGCGTTTGATTCGCTGGAGCAGCTCAGTGCCCAGATCGGCCGTGATGCCCAGCAGGCCAGGGAGCTGTTGGCAGCGGCTCAGGCGCCGGGATAGGCGTGGCTCAGGCCCCAGGCGATGAAGGCGGCGATGCCACCGAGCAGAACAGCGCCCCAGACCAGCACCACCATTGGGCTGTCGGAGCTGATCTGAGGTGCACTCTTGGGATCGTTGGCCACCGGCTCAGCTTGGAGTTGGCTGCAGGCTAAACAGGGGAGACCTCTGCACCAGAGCAGCTTGTCCTTTTCTTCCTCTGACCCTGCAGCGGCAGCCGGGGTGGAGCTGCTGCGTTTGCTCGACGCCAACCTGGATCGGGCCCGGGAGGGCCTGCGGGTGGCGGAAGACTGGGCCCGCTTTGTGCTCGATCGCCGTGATCTGGTGGAGATCAGCAAGGATCTGCGCCAGCAGCTGGGGCGCTGTCACCAGCAGCGCTACCGCCAGGCACGGCACACCGCCACCGACAGCGCCGCCGGCTTGGCCCATCCGGCCCAGCAGCAGCGCAGCAGCTCCACTGTGGTGGCGGCCAACTGTGCACGGGCCCAGGAAGCGCTGCGGGTGCTGGAGGAGTTCGGCCGCGCAATCGACCCCGAACTGGCGCAGGTGGCGGAGCACTGCCGCTACCGGCTTTACGACCTGGAAACACGACTGCTGGCTGATCAGAGTCGCCGCCAGCGCCTGGCTGCAGCACGCCTGTATCTGATCACCAGCCCTGTGGAGCAGCCGCTGGAGGTGGTACGCCAAGCCCTGGAGGCCGGTGTGGGCCTGGTGCAGCACCGCAGCAAGCTCAGTGAGGATCTGCCCCGCTACCGCGAAGCCCTGGCCCTCAGGGAGCTGTGCGCCGCCCATGGGGCGCTGTTCATCGTCAATGACCGGGTGGATCTGGCTCTGGCGGTGGAAGCCGATGGGGTGCATCTCGGTCAGGGGGATCTGCCCCCGGCCCAGGCCCGACGCCTGATCGGTCCGGATCGCCTGCTGGGCCGCAGCACCCATGCCATCAGCCAGTTGCGCCAGGCTGAAGCCGATGGTTGCGATTACGTGGGCGTGGGGCCGCTGCATGCCACCCCCACCAAGCCCGGCCGTGAACCTGTGGGGCTGGAGTACCTGCGCCAGGCCGCCGCGGAAGCCCGCATTCCTTTCTTTGGCATCGGTGGGGTGGATGCCACCACCCTGCCGGCGGTGCTGGCCGCTGGCGGCAGCAGCTGTGGTGTGGCCGTGGTGCGGGCGGTGATGGAGGCCGAGGATCCAGGGGCCGCCAGCCGCGCACTGTTGGAGCAACTGGCTGATGGCTGATTCGATCGCCCTGATGGTGAATGGCGAGCCCCGCTCCTGTTCCGCCGGCCTCAACCTGGAGGCGTTGCTGCAAGAACTGGGCTACCAGCCCCGTTTGGTGGTGGTGGAGTTCAACGGTTCGATCCTGCCCAGGGCCCAGTGGCCGCTGCAGGCGGTGGTTGAGGGGGATCGCCTGGAGGTGGTCACGATCGTGGGTGGGGGCTGAGGCCTGATCGGTTCACCGCCAAGCGCTGCTTGATCACACTTTTTAGAGTGCGCGCAGCTTCGGCCCGTCTTGGGCTTTGCCTTGGCTCTGCTTGCTTCCCTTCGGCCCCGTCGCCTGATGCGCCTGCTGTCGATCTCGCTGCTGCCCGTGCTGGCGGCAGGCCTGTTCAGCTTTGCCTGGGCCCAGCCTGCTGATGCCGCCCGGGGTGGCCGCATCGGTGGCGGTAGTTTCCGCTCAGCGCCGATGCGCAGCGCTCCCCGCGGGGGTGGTTACGGCGGTGGCTATCGCGGTGGTTTTGGTGGCGGCATCGGGTTTCCCTTCCTGATCCCCTTCTTTGGCTTCGGTGGCGGCGGTCTGTTCGGGCTGCTGATCCTCATGGCGATCGTGGGGGTGGTGGTGAATGGCCTGCGCGGGGCCATGGGGGGCGGCATGGCGGCTCCCAACCTGCCCAGCGAGCGCCCCGATGGCCCGGTCACGGTGGTGCAGCTGCAGTTGGGTCTGCTGGCCAGTGCCCGCAGCGTGCAGGAGGACCTGCGCCGCTACGCCCGCACCGCTGACACCAGCAGCAGCAGCGGTTTGCAGCAGGTGCTGCAGGACGCCACCCTGGCGCTGCTGCGTCGCCCGGATCAGTGGGTGTATGTCAACGCTGAATCGGGGCAGGTGCCGTTCAACTCGGCAGAAGCCACGTTCAACCGCCTCTCGATGCAGGAGCGCAGCAAGCTCAGCGGTGAGCTCACCAGCAACGTGGATGGTCGCCGCCTTGCGGATGACGCTGTGGCCGCCAGTGGCACCGGTGATGCCGATGCCACCAGCGAGTACATCGCGGTGACACTGCTGGTGGCCAGCCGCAGCAAGGTGCAGCTCAAGGCGGTGGAATCAGCCGAGCAGCTGCGTGATGCCCTGGGCCTGCTGGGTGCTGTCCCGGCAAGCCAGTTGCTGGCCCTGGAGGTGATCTGGCAGCCCGATGGTTCCGGTGATGTGCTCAGCGCCGATGAGCTGATCACCGCGTATCCCCAGCTCAAGCACCTGTGAGGCTGTGCGCCGAGATGGTGGAGATGCAGGAGGAGCTCAATGCCAAGATGGATGCCAGCGAAGACTGATTGACAAAGCGGTCTCAGCGTTTGCGAAGGGGGGTGCATCCCCCCTTTTTTATTGGTTGAACTGTCAAATTCAGCTCTCGATGGCTTGCGTTGCGTGCACCAGGCGCAATGCCGCCATCGCGGCGCCATAGCCGTTGTCAATGTTGACCACCGTGAGCCCCGGCGCGCAGCTGGCGAGCATGCCGCTGAGGGCCGCCTGGCCGCCGGCGCTGACGCCATAGCCCACGCTCACCGGCACGCCGATGATCGGCTGCGGCACCAGACCCGCCAGCACCGTGGGCAGGGCACCTTCCATGCCGGCAAAGGCGATCAGCAGCTGCAACCCATCGAGCTCGGGGATCACCTTGAGCAGGCGGTGCAGCCCAGCCACCCCCACATCGGCAAAGCGCTGGCTGCCGATGCCATGGCAGCGCAGGGCCAGCTCGGCTTCTGCGAGCACGGACAGATCACTGCTGCCGCCACACAGCAGGCCTACCGCTGGCTGGGAGGGCTCGGGCAGCTCGCCCAGGGTGAGGCAGCGGGCCTGGCGGTGGTGCACCAGCTCGGGGATTGCGTTCTGGATAACGGCGGCTTTTGCTGCATCAACGCGGGTGACCAGGGCCAGTTCACCGGCGCGTTGAAAGTCGCGGGCGATGGCGATGATCTGCTCGGCGCTTTTGTGCTCACCCCAAATCGCCTCCACCAGCCCCAGGCGCTGGCGCCGCTCCAGATCCAGGCGGTGCTCACTCATGGCCGCTCCCAGATCTGCTCCACCAGTGTTGGCGTCATCCACAGCATGGCGCTGGCCTGCTCGGCCGCCAGCCGCGCGCACTCAACAGCTCCGGCAGCCGGCTGGCCACATCGGGATCACCGCCTTGATCGCGCCAGTGGCTGATGCAGGTGGCCACGAATTCGGCCAGGGCAGTGCCGCCAGGGCGCAGGGAAAAGCTGTCCCAGCGGATGTATTCCTGCAGCACCAGGCGCCCGCCAGGCCGGAGGGCTGAGCCAAGGCCATCGAGCAGGGGCTCAAGCTTGGCCATGAACATGAACAGCCAGCGGCACCAGGCCCCATCCCAGTGGCCGGCCTCAGGCAGCGGTTGCGGCTGGGTCAGATCGGTGGCGAGGCCGCGGAGGTGGCTCAAGTGTTGCTGGTGGGCCAACTGCTGCAGGTGCTCGATGTACACCGGGGAGAGATCCAGCCCCAGCACCTGGCCGCTGGGCCCCACCAGCTCGGCGAGTTCCTGGCTGCAAAACCCCGGCCCGCAGCCGAGGTCCAAGAGCCGATCGCCAGGGCCAAAGCCCGCGCGCTGCAAGCCGCTGCGGCATTCCTCTCGCCAAAAGCTGTGCTGGCGGCCGAGCCGCTGGAGCTCAGCGCTGTGGGTGCCGAGCACATAGGTCATGGCTGCAGTGGCGTGAGTGCTCCTGCGCGCTGCAGGGGCAGCGGTTGCTGATCGCTCACGCCGAGGCAATCGCGCAGTTGCGCGTTGAAGGCCTCCTCGGTGGAGCCAATGCTGCTGGCGGGGATCGCATCCCATTGCTGTTGCGACTGCCAGCCCACCAGCACCACCGCCTGTTGGCGCTCCGGGTCCCAGAGCAGATCACGGCCGCGGTAGCCATCTTGCTGCTCAAGCCAGGGTTCCCACTGGCCAGCTTCTGCCTCGAGCCAGCACTGGCGCTGCTGGCTGTTCACCGGCATCTGCAGCACCTCCACCACCGCGGCAGAGGGATCCAGCGGTTGGATCGCCCAGGCTGGGGCAGCCCACAGCACCAGAGCCATCAGCAGGCTGAAGAGCTTGATCACGGCTTGCACAGCAGGGCCACGGCCTGGCAGGAGATGCCCTCTTCTCTGCCTTCAGCGCCCAGCTTTTCGTTGGTGGTGGCCTTCACGCCCACCTGATCGGGCTCCAGGCCCATGCGCTCAGCAATCGCTGCGCGCATCGCTTCGATGTGGGGCTTGAGCTTGGGTCGCTCGGCGATCACCACCGAATCCACATTCACCACTCGCCAGCCGCGCTCGCGCACCAGGCCCATCACCTGTTCGAGCAGCACCAGGCTGTCGGCCCCTTTCCACTTCGGATCAGTGGGAGGGAAGTACTTGCCGATATCCCCCAGCGAGAGGGCACCGAGTAGGGCATCCATCAGGGCGTGCACGAGCACATCGGCATCGCTGTGGCCATCGAGCCCGAGCCCAGCGGGATGCTCCAGGGTTTGGCCCCCCAGGATCAGGGGCCGTCCGGGCACCAGCCGATGGATGTCGTAGCCATTGCCCACGCGCAGATCCATGGCTGTAACAGCGGCCTCATCAGGGCTCGACC
>JAYKHZ010000046.1:0-5439 GCA_035286165.1 Synechococcus sp. | reverse complement strand
CGTAGCGAACCAGCTGCCGTTCAGACACGCCGTAGTTGAAACGGAGTTTCTGCTTTTCTTCGAGGCGGATGGCGTATTCGGAGCGCTTGCGACGGGCTTGGCCGTGCTGACCGGGGGGATAAGACCGTTTGGCGGACTTACGGGTGAGACCAGGAAGGTCTCCCAAGCGCCGCGTCACCCTCAGTCGAGCACCGCGGTAGCGAGACATAGATCAATCAGACGTAAAGATGGACATTGATCACTGCTCTGCCTTTGTGTGTAAGGAACAGCAGGACCAATCGGCAAATGTAGCAAGTGGCACTCTCGGCCCTGTGGCCCGTTTGCTGCTGCTGCTGTTGGCCTTCTATCGCCGCTGGATTTCGCCGCTGACAGGACCCAGTTGCCGCTTTGTGCCCACCTGCAGTGGTTATGCGGTGGAAGCGGTGCAGCGCCATGGGGCCATGCGCGGCAGCTGGCTCACCCTGCGGCGGCTGTTGCGCTGCCATCCCTTCTGTGAGGGTGGCTTTGATCCGGTCCCTGATTAAGCGCTGTGGCTGCTGCTTCTGATTGTTCCTGGCCTGAGCTCGTGCTCTACACCCGCCAGGGGTGCTGCCTCTGTGAAGGACTGGAGGAGCGCTTGCGGGCGCTGCAGCCCGCCCCCCCGCTGCGGCTTCTGGATGTGGATGCTGATCCGGCGCTGCAGGCCCGTTTCGGCCTGGAGGTTCCGCTGCTGGCCCTGCCCAGTGGGGCCCTGTTGCCGCGGGTGCCGCCCCGTTTGCAAGGTGAGCGTCTGGCTGAATGGTTGCAGCGGGCATTCAGCGGCCTCAATTTGGTCTAAAAAACAGAAACAAAGCGCTCGTCCGCCCCCATGGCCGAATCCGCCTCCGCGCCAATGCCTGCAGCCCGGCTTCACGCCCTGTTGCGGGATGCGGGCTTGAGCGTGCCCAACGGCTTGCTTGATCCGGTGGTCACTGATGTGAGCTGCGATTCCAGACGGCTCCATGGCGGCTCGTTGTTCATTGGCCTTCCCGGGGCCCGGGTGGATGGCGGCAGCTACTGGCGTTTGGCCCTGCAACAGGGAGCCACCGCCGCTGTGATCGGCCCCACCGCTGCTGCTGCTGATCCCCCCTCATCGGCTGACCCTGTGCTGGTGATTGCTGATCCGGTGGCTGAGGTGGCAGGGCGTTTGGCTGCTGCGTTCTGGGGGCAGCCCAGCGAGCAGCTGCAGCTCATCGGGGTGACCGGCACCAACGGCAAAACCACCACCACCCATCTGATTGAGCACCTGGCTCTCCGTTGTGGAATGCCCAGTGCCCTGTTCGGCACCCTGGCCAACCGTTGGCCTGGTCACAGCCGGACAGCGGTGCACACCACCCCGTTTGCCGATCAGTTGCAGGCGGATCTTGCCGCGGCTGTAGCTGCCGGTTGCCGGCTTGGGGCCATGGAGGTGAGCTCCCATGCGTTGGATCAACACCGGGTGAGCGGCTGTGGGTTCGCTGGGGCGGTGTTCACCAACCTCAGCCAGGACCATCTCGATTACCACCCATCGCTGGAGGCCTATTTCCAGGCCAAAGCCCAGTTGTTTGAAGCCCCTTTGCTTAAGGGACGCGCCGTGGTGAATGGCGATGACCTCCACGGCCGGCGCCTGGCACTGCAGCTTGGTGATCGCTGCTGGCGCAGCTCCCTGGTTGATTCCAGCGCCGAGCTGTTCATGGATGACCTCGCCTTTGATGCCGGTGGCGTCAGCGGGGTGTTGCATTCACCCGCCGGCTCTGAGCCATTCCGCTCGCCACTGGTGGGCCGGTTCAACCTGATGAATCTGCTCCAGGCGGTGGGTGTGCTGTTGCAACAGGGTTTGGAGCTGGCCCCACTGCTAGCGGCCCTGGATCAGTTTCATGGGGTCCCTGGGCGCATGGAGCGGGTGCCGTCCTCCGCCGATCAACCAGCGGTGCTGGTGGATTACGCCCACACCCCCGATGGCCTGGAAAATGCCCTGAAGGCGGCTCGCCCGTTTGTGCAAGGGCGTTTGATCTGTTTGTTTGGCTGCGGTGGCGATCGTGATCGCAGCAAACGCCCCCAGATGGGGGCCATTGCGGCGCGTTTGGCCGATCAGCTCGTGCTCACCTCGGATAATCCCCGCACGGAAGATCCCCAGCGCATCCTTGAAGATGTAAGGGCTGGAATCCCTGCTGGTACGGCTCTTGAGGTGATTGTCGATCGGGCCATGGCGATCGCAGCAGCCATTGCCGCTGCCGGTCCCGGTGATCTGGTGATCCTGGCTGGGAAGGGCCATGAGGATTACCAGATTCTCGGCACCACCAAGGTGCACTTTGATGATCGTGAGCAGGCCGCCCTTGCCTTGGCTGATCGCCTGGCGGCCTGATTGGTTCAGGCTGCTTCTGGTTTCAGCGATTCGCTGAGGGGCTCCTCGCACTCATCGATGAGCGCATCAGCCACGTACTCAATCAGGCGCAGTAGGGCATGGCGATTGCCCGCTCGGATGTCATCAAACAGTTCGCCGATGTGGGCAGCGGGCAGTTGCGTGTCGTGCAGGATCTGCACCACCCGCCAGTTCTGTTCGGGGCACTCTGGTGAGAGGGCCGCCATCACCATGTCTTCGGCCAGGGCGAACGCGTTAAACATCAGGATCTCTGGATCCCCACTGGCTTCAACCGAGGCGAGTGGATGAACAAAACCCGCCCGATCGTTGTTGAGCATGATCTGCTCATAGAGGAAGAAAACATTAATCCCTGCTGGCCAGACCTTCAAGAGCCTCCAGCAGCCCTTTGATCTCCTTGGTTGTGGTGAACACATGGGTGCAGGCCCGCGCGCAGTTGGGGTCGGCCAGGCTGCGGAGCTGATAGCCCAGATCAGCCAGCCCATTCACCAGGGCATTCGGGGTGATTGCATCGCATTGAAAGCTCACCAGGCCACTGGCGGGTGGCCCCTCCTGAACCACCGTGCGGTAGCCAGCTAAATCCTGCAGGCCATGCCAGAGCTGGCTGCTGAGGCTGGTGATGCGTTGCTGCCGCTCGATGGCCGTGCCGAGCTCATCGAGCAGCTGCAGCGAGCGCCGCAGCCCTGCTCCCAGGGGCACACAGCTGGTGGCGATCTCAAAACGGCGCCCATCGCGGTGCCAGCTGCTCTGATCACTGGCCTCGTCCTGCAGGCTGCGCCAACCAATCACGGTGGGTTGTGCGTGCTCCAGCACCCGCTCGGAGAGCACCACCCCCCCCAGCCCCTCAGGCCCGCAGCACCATTTGTGCCCTGTGAAGGCGTAGATGTCGGCCACGGCCGGCACCCGGCCCAGCTCCAGGCTGCCCACAGATTGGGCGGCATCCACCAGCAACCAGGGGTGTTGGGGATGACTCTTGAGCTGTTCCGCCACAGCCTCAATGGGCATCGGTAACCCGCTGTTCCAAAGCAGGTGGGAGAGCACCACCAGGCGGGTGCGGGGCTGCAGTTGCTGCTCAAGGCTCGTCAGAACGGCTTGATCAGAACGGCAGTCGCGGGCACTGAACCAATCGATCTCCAGGTGCTGGCGGCGAGCCAATTCCTTGCAGGCCGCCACCACCCCGGGATGTTCAGCGTCGCTGAGCAGCAGTCGATCTCCTTGCTCAAACGGCAGGCCCCAGAGGGGGAGCACGCAGCCTGTGGTCACGTTTTCGGTGAGGCTGAGCCGGTGCGGCGGTACGCCACAGAGCTGGGCCAAGCGCCTTCTCAGGGCCGAGGTTTCTGCTTCCAGGAACGGCCACACATCGCGGCTGAAGGGCCCCAGCCGTTGCAGTTCTCCCCAGCAGGCCACGATTGCCTCCAGTGATGGGGTGGGCAGGGGGCCTTGGCCGCCGTAGTTGAAGTAGTGCTTGTTCTCCAGGGCCGGCAACAGGGATCTGAGCTCTTCAGCTGGCATGGCGGCGGGCAGGCGTGTGCGGTTCAAGCGGATAAGACGGGCCTTTGCAGGCTGATCCGCTTCCTGCACAATTTTCCTGAAGTTGGTGTGCCTGCGCCAGGACGGCCGCATCTTGGGGGTGCATGTTTATGGGGAAGGAGCCTCTGAGTTGATTCATCTGGGGGCATCCCTGGTTGCCGATGGCAACACCGTCTTTGACCTGCAATACAAATCCTTACCCCGCGGTCAACTTGCATGAGGTGTACCGCAATGCTGCAATGTTGGTGATTGACAAACTCTCAGGCTTAGCGCAGAAAATCGGATCATCCGCGTGAGCACATAGGAATCACAAGCGGCTGAGCCAACGATCAGGAGCGGGCATCGCTATCAAAAGGGATCTCTCGATCACTCATGCGAGTGTCGAGCTGACACCGTGGCTAGGGGTTCTCGCTGCCTCTTCAAAGCGCCTAGCTGAGTTTCACAGTGGCGATTGCTGAAAAGTGAGAATCCAATGGTGTTGAGAAGAGAATAGTTTATAAGGCTGAACTTGTTTTAAGTGATGAGGCAAAATTCATCTTGCGCTCCTCACCGTCTAGAAAATCTCCCCACATGCCGATCAAAAAGCTGAGCGTTTTTAATGCTTGAATCTGCTCTTGAGAGCCAGCAGCTGTGTGCTTGAAATCCATAAACATCTTATCGGCAACATTTCTCTGTTCCTTGCAGCGTGCGTCAATGGTCATGGCTGGCTCTCCGGGGCTGTGGCGCTGTTCAATTGCGAGAAGCTCACAGACCAGAGTTTTTCTGTTGTGATTTCGCCGTGCTCGTCAAGCAGCTCCGGGTGCACAGTGCGAAGGCCTGTGCGATCACCTGATTGATTGGCCGCTGAGGCTGGAGCGCTGATGGTCGAGCGCATCATGCGGAAGGCTTGCACCAGCAGGCAGGCTGCGACAGCGGTGTAAGCGATTGGGAAGAGAGCCGAAACCATCGAACCTCTTGTCGATATATAAAGAAACGTTAACCAGTTCCCGGGGTTGTTCGTGGGCCTCCAAGCGCGCCCCTTCTGCTGCGGCGTTTCACGCCAGCGAATGGAATGCTTGAGCGCTGCTGAGCTCAGCCCCGTTGCAGGAAACCGGGTAACTCGGGTGAGCGCATGCGAATCACATTGCCAGCGCCATCCTCCACTGCTTCCAGCGGCAGGCTTGGACCTCGCCAGCTGCCGCCACCGCCTTCCTCCTCCAGCAGGCTCTCTTCCCTGGGCTGAATCACATAGGGCTCAGCCAACGACCAGTTGCGGGCGTAGCCCATCAGCAGGGGGTCAGCCGGGGCGAACACAAAGGAGGAGTGGCGCGGCACCGGTTCGCTGGCAGCCAGATCAGGGGTCATCCGCACAGCTCGCGTGATCCCCTGCAGGAAGCGGCTGCGGGTGACCACCGTGGTGAGGTAAGCCACCACACGAATCCTGGGGGCATCAAAGCCTTCGGCGCACATGTCGATGCTCACCAGCCAGTCGGCGCTGCCCTGTTGGAAGCCATTGAGGCGCTCCATCGCCCCCGGTTCCTGGGAGTGCACCA
>JAYKHZ010000045.1:0-7993 GCA_035286165.1 Synechococcus sp. | reverse complement strand
GATCGGCCAAGAGTTGAGACACATCAAATGAGCAAGCGCACCCTCGAAGGAACCAGCCGCAAGCGCAAGCGCGTGTCCGGTTTCCGGGTCCGCATGCGTACCCACACCGGCCGCCGCGTGATCCGCAGCCGCCGCAAGCGCGGCCGCTCCCGTCTGGCGGTTTGAGTTCAGCCGCTTGAGGGGTTGTGGTTCTGCCGCAACGGCATCGCCTTCGAGGTCGAGGGATTTTTGATTACCTCTACCAACAAGGTCGACGCTTCAAGCGCGGGTTGCTGCTGTTGCGAGTGGCACCCGCCAACCCCCAGCTGCTGAGCCATCACGGCACCCACTCACCATCCAGCGAAGAGCTTCGCTTTGCGGTGGTGGTGAGTTCCAAAGTCAGCAAGCGATCCGTGGTGCGCAACCGCTTGCGCCGCAGTCTGCATGACGTCTTTGTTCAGGCTGCGGCTCCTGCTACGCGCCGGTTCCCCAGCGAACCCCAGAGCCACTGGCTGCTACTGAGCCTCAAACCCGGTGCCGCCGACCTCAGTGATGACGAATTGCTGAGAGAATGGAACGCATTACTTCACCAGTCAGGCCTCATCGATGACCGGAACCCCCACCACGCTCAATGAAGAGGTGTTCTACGAGGGGGGTCCGGCCCGCGGTGATCTCATCCTCAATCTGATCTTCGGCGTGACGCTGATCGGCTTGCCATTCGCCGTGGGCGCTGTGGTGCGGGCCCTCTGGCTGCGCTTCAAGGTCACCAGCCGGCGCGTCTCGGTCAGCGGTGGCTGGCTGGGTCGTGACCGCAGTCAGGTGATTTATTCCCAGATCAAAGAGGTGCGTTCAGTCGCCCGGGGTTTCGGCGCCTGGGGCGACATGGTGCTGGTGCTCAGCGATGGTGCCCGCCTGGAATTGCGCGCCGTGCCGCGCTACCGCGAGATGGTGGCGTTCATCGAGGAACGCATCGGCAAAGCGAGCACCCCAGCCAGCAGCAAAACCAACGGCTTCGTGAGCAGCGGCAAACGCTGACCTCCGTCAGGCACACTCACTCATCACAAGGGACACCACGCCGTGATCGGCTTCATCTCCGACAACATCCTGCTGCCCATCCTGGATTTCTTCTATGGATTGGTTCCGAGCTATGGCCTGGCGATCATTGCCCTCACGGTGGTGATTCGCCTGGCGCTGTTTCCCCTCAGCGCCGGTTCGATCCGCAACGCGCGCCGCATGCGCATCGCCCAGCCGGTGATGCAGCAGCGCCAGGCCGAGATTCGCAGCAAGTACGGCAGCAATCCGGCCAAGCAGCAGGAGGAGATGGGCAAATTGATGAAGGAGTTCGGCAGCCCCTTAGCGGGTTGTCTGCCCTTGCTGGTGCAGATGCCGATCCTGTTTGCCCTCTTCGCCACCCTGCGGGGATCACCGTTCGCTGATGTGCCTTACACCATCAACATGAAGGTGGTGCCTGCGGATCAGGTGGGTGCTGTGGAAACAAAGCCGTTCAACAGCGCCAGCCATTCGATCTTCCTCACCGAAAACGATCATGTGCCTGTGATCGCCTCCCTGCCTGGTGGTAACCGTTTGGGCGTTGGCGAGTCAGCCCAGGTGCAGCTGGCCTCCAAAACCGGCGAAAGCCTCGATGCCATCGAGCAACGCATCAATCCCAGCTTTGATCTCACCCCCCAGTGGAGCGTCACCAAAGGCGACAACGTGGTGAGCGTTGCTGCTGACGGCACGATCTCGGCCCTGGCCCCCGGTGACGCCACGGTGGAGCTCAAGCTGCCCGGTCTTGCTGCCCGCAGCGGCTTCCTGTTCATCAAGGCCCTGGGTCAGGTGGGCTTCATGACCGAAGGATCGGTCAACTGGGATATCGCCATCCTCGTTGGCGGCTTTGGTCTGACCCTGTTCCTCTCCCAAATCCTCTCGGGTTGGGGCATGCCCGCCAATCCGCAACAGGCCACCGCCAACCGCATCACCCCCGTGATGATCACCGGCATGTTCCTGTTCTTTCCCCTGCCGGCCGGTGTTCTGCTCTACATGGTGATCGCCAACGTGTTCCAGGCAGCACAAACCTTCCTGCTGATCCGCGAGCCCCTGCCCGACAACCTGCAGACAATCCTCGATCAACAATTGGCCAAGCAAACCGTGACCGCCAATGCCACGGCTGTCTCCAGCGAGCGACTGCCCTTTGAACCCAAAGGCAAGCGCTGATGCTGCGCGCCATCGCGCTACAGGAGCTGAGGCAACTGGGGGAGGGCAAGCACTGGGATGTGAGTCAACATCTCAGTGAACTCGCCAGCCTTGAGCCGGTGAAAGGGTGGATGCAGGCCACCCACCGCGGCGATGACCTCTGGGTTCAGGCTGAAGCCAGCACGGTGGTGGAGCTGTGCTGTGATCGCTGCCTCAAGGCATTTCCCCATCGCCTGGCTGTGGCTGTGGAGGAATCCATCGCCCTGCAGCTGGATGCAGACAGCCTCGATCCAGAGCTGCAACTGGAGAACGCAGCAGGTGATCCGGTCATGGATCAACTCGATCCCCTGGGCCGCTTTGATCCTGAGCACTGGTTGTTTGAGCAGCTCAACTTGCAGTTACCGCTCAAACGGCTCTGCAGCTCCGATTGCGCCGGTCTTTTAGGCCAATCCGACAACGCCGATGACAACGTGGTGGACCCCCGCTGGGCCGGTTTACTGCAACTGAAATCACCGCCAGCTGACACACCATGAGGGCCTGGGTCGAGCAGCTGGATCTGTTGATCCGCAGTCGCACGCCGATTCTCTGGATCCATCAGCAGGAGGAGGAGCGTCTGGTGCGGCTGCTGAGCCAAGTGGCTGGGCAACTGAATCAGCGACCTCTGTTGCGCTGGGACTTCGTGGCGGGCCTGCAGGGCCTGCCCAACCACAGCGGCCACGGCGCTCGCCAACCGCTGGCAGCGCTCGACAGCTTGCAATTGCTGCCTGACAACCAGCCAGCAATCCTCTTGCTGCTGGATTTTCATCGCTATGTGGACGACCCGGCCATCTGCCGCCGGCTGCGCAACCTGGCCGCAGATCTGCGACAACAGCCCCACACCCTGGTGATCTCAGCGCCTGATTCCGCCCTGCCCCGGGAACTGGAAAGCAGTGTGGCCGTGCTGCCACTGCCGCTGCCGCAGGAGGAGGAGATCCGTGAACTGCTGGCCGGAATCGCCCGAGCTGCCGGCAGCCCCTTGCAAGGTGAACCCCTCGAGCTGTTGGTGAGCAGCTGCCGTGGACTGAGCGAGCAGCGCATTCGTCAATTGGCCGCTCGAGCCCTGGCCCGCCATGGCCGCCTCGATGCAGCTGATCTCGATGATGTTCTTGAGGAGAAACGCTTGGCCCTGGGCCGCAGCGATCTGCTGGAGTATTGCCCCACCGCGGCCGACCCGAGCGAAATTGGTGGGCTCGATCAACTCAAAAGCTGGCTTGATCGCCGCCGCATGGCCTTCAGCGCAGAAGCCCATGCCTACGGGCTGCCGCATCCACGCGGGGTGTTGCTGGTGGGTCCCCAGGGCACCGGTAAATCCCTGACAGCCAAAGCCATTGCCCACAGTTGGGGCATGCCATTGCTGCGGCTGGATCTGGGCCGCCTCTTCGCTGGGCTGGTGGGTGCCAGTGAAGCGCGCACCCGCGACATGATCGGCACCGCCGAAGCCATGGCCCCCTGCATCCTGTGGATTGATGAGATCGATAAGGGCTTCAGCCTCGATGGCCGCAGTGATGGCGGCACTGGTCAGCGCGTGCTGGCCACCCTGCTCACCTGGATGGCCGAAAAGGACAGTCCGGTGTTTGTGATGGCAACGGCCAATGCCATTGATCAGCTGCCGCCGGAACTGCTGCGCAAGGGGCGTTTCGATGAAATCTTTGTGCTGGAGCTCCCCGATGCCAGCGAGCGGCGCGCCATTTTGGAGCTGCACCTGCGCAAACGCAGACCAGGGCTGACACTTCCCCTCGACACCCTGGTGGATCGCACCGCAGGCTTCTCGGGTGCGGAACTGGAACAGGTGGTGCTGGAAGCCATGCTCCAAGCCTTCAGTGAGAGCAGGGAGTTCAATGAGGCCGATCTGATCAGTGCAGCAGCTGATCTGGTGCCCTTGAGCCGAACAGCCCGCGAACAGCTGGAAGCCCTGCAGCAGTGGGCCCGTGAAGGCCGCGCCAGGCCCGCCCGTTGAGATTGCGCTAGGTAAAGAAATTTCGCGGCGAGTAACGAACCCTGCCCTTTGTCAAGGGCAAAGCAGCACCAATGCCTACGGTCTGTGCAGCTCTTAAGCCCGCCGTGCAGCTGCCTCCCAACCGCACCGAGGAACTCACCCAGCAGCTGGCTGTCGCCGCCATCGGCGCCGGCATCATCACCAGCGTGGCCGTGGCCCAGGGCCAGAATCCCCTCACCGCCCTTGGCATCACCGTGTTTTCAGCAGTGGCTGCTGTGATGCTCGGCCAGGTGCTCTAAAGCGCTAACAACACAACAATTCCCATCGATCCATGGCCACGCCGGCCAGGCGCATTTGAATGAATGCGGATGGGAGAGTAAGGATGAATAAAAAGATTGTTGTACTCGACACCAACGTCTTACTGCACGATCCAGAGGCTCACAAACAGTTCCTCAATGAAGTGATTGTGATCCCAATGCAGGTGATCGAAGAAATTGATCGCTTCAAGCGGGATCCCTCAGAGAAAGGGCGAAATGCCAGGCATTTCGTGCGCTGGCTCGACAGCTTGCGTGACTCAGGAGATCTGGCCGCTGGCGTGCAGGCTAGCAGCGACAGCAACTCGATCATCAAAATCGCCTTCTGCCGGCCAGAAACCAAGCAAACCCTGCCACCAGAACTGCAACAGGAAAGCGGCGATAACAACATCCTGGCAGTGGCACTTGAGCAAAGCCGGCAGCACGGCATCCAGGCCGCCAGTGATGTGACCTTGATTTCCAAGGACATCAACCTGCGCCTGAAAGCCGATACTTTGGGCCTAAGCGCTGATGATTACCGCAAGGAAAGCGTCGCCCTTGAAGGGCTCTACGCCGGCGAACGCGAACTCATCACCTCCAAAGAGGTGATCGATCGCTTCAGTGATGAAGGCGCCATCGACTTCGCTGCCGCGGTGGACGAAGCCAGCGCGGAGCCCGAACCCAATCTGTGCATCCTGCTGCGCGATGCAACCCAGCCAGGCCACACCGCCCTGGGTTGTTACAACGCTGAATCCCACCAGATTGAAGGCCTGCGCTGGCTGAAACATGCCAATCTCGGCCGTATCAGCCCCCGCAACCGGCAGCAGCATTTTGCGCTCAATCTGCTGCTGAATCCCGATGTTGAGCTAGTCACCCTGGTGGGCAAGGCTGGCACCGGCAAAACTTTGCTGGCAATCGCCGCAGGCTTGTATCAGGTGGCCGATGACAAACGCTATGCCCGCCTGCTGGTCACCCGACCACCGGTTTCACTCGGCCATGACATCGGCTTTCTGCCAGGAACCCTCGAGGAGAAACTCGCCCCTTGGATGCAACCGATTATCGACAATCTCGATTACCTCACCGGTTCAGGCCAGAGCAGCAGCCCCAACCAGCCGCAACGCGGCCGGCAGAGCCCAGCCCAACAGAGCTCCTGGGGCGATCTGCGCGGCATGGGCTTGATTGAAATTGAAGCGATCAACTACATCCGTGGCCGCTCCATTCCCCATCAGTTCTTGATCGTGGATGAAGCCCAGAACCTCACTCCCCATGAGGTCAAAACGATCGTGACCCGCGTGGGTGAAGGCACCAAGATCGTGTTCACCGGAGACCCATACCAGATCGACAATCCATATGTGGATGCGGAAAGCAATGGCCTCACATGGATGGCCGAACGGCTGAGGGGCCATCAAGGCATTGGCCACATCACCCTGACCCACGGGGAGCGGAGCCGCCTAGCGGAACTGGCCGCCAATCTGCTCTGATTGACCTGCTGCAGGAACAGCCATGAGTGAATCCAACTACAACGATGTGCGCAGCAATGATGTGGCTCTAGTGGCCAACAATCTCGATGCGATCATGCACTCGAGCACATACAAACTGGCCAGCGAAGACCATGGCCTGATCGCCACCAATGAGATGCGAGGGGTGCGGATGCTGCTGGAAATCAGCAAACCCGACATCCTGCTGGAGCAGGCCAAGATTCAATCCACCATCATCGTGTTTGGTGGTGCCCACCTGGTGGAGCGCTGCACAGCTCAGCGCAATCTCGCCACGCTGCAACAGCAACTCCAGGAAGATCCCAACAACCAGAAGCTACAGGATCGCTGCAAACGGGCAAAACAATTGCTGGAACTATCTCGTTATTACGATGAAGCACGAGAATTCGCAAAGCTTGCCTCCGCTGAGTCCGAATGCACCGGAGGCTGTCGCGGTGTCATCGTGACTGGTGGGGGACCAGGAATCATGGAGGCCGCCAACAGAGGAGCTTTTGATATCGGTCAGCAGTCAATCGGGCTGAATATTGAGCTACCCAATGAACAGCACCCCAACCCCTTCATCTCGCCAGAATTGTGCTTCAAGTTTAACTATTTCGCGCTACGAAAATTCCACTTCGTGATGCGTGCTGAAGCTGCTGTCCTGTTTCCCGGCGGATTTGGCACCCTCGATGAACTCTTTGAGGTCTTGACCCTGCGCCAAACAGGGATCAAGAGCAACATCCCAGTCATCCTGGTGGGCCGTGAGTACTGGTCAAGGCTGATCAATTTTGAATTCCTGGCTGATTCGGGGCTAGCGGGCGATGACTGCCTTTCCTGGTTCAGCTATGCCGACACGGCCCAAGAGGCGCTGGAGATCATCCATCACCATCGCCACGCCAACGACCTGCACAGGGCAGGGCAGACCGGCGCAGCCTGAGTCGTTAAAAAGGCGTGGTTGCCCGGCGCTCCATCAGCACCCTCTCCTACAACCTGCCTAACGCCAGTGGCGGGGCAGAGATCAAACCACGCCAATGGCAGCAGCAGCTGATCCAGCTGCTGCGCCGCAGGCTGGAGCGGGGTAAGCCCAGCGAGCGGGATGTGCTGGTGTTCGCCGGTCCTGGTGCCGGCAAAACCCTGGGAGCCCTACTGGGGTTTCGCGCCATGCAGCGGGAGCAGCGCTTACAGCACTTCATGGTGTTCTGCCACCGCACCTCGATCCTGAGCCAGTGGAGCGCCGCCGCGGCCAGGCTGGGACTCCGGCTGCAGGAATGGCCCTGCGATGCAGCTGCGGCAGAAGCTGCCGATGGCCTCTTAATCACCTACCAGGGGGCAGGCCGCCAGCTCAACCAGCTGCAGCAACAGCTCAGCCTGTGGGATCCCAAGCACTGCCTGGCCATCGCGGACGAGGCCCACCACCTGGGGGTGGATCCTGATGACCCCGACAGCACCGCCTGGGGGCAAACCTTCCTGGAGCTCACCGAACCCTGCGGCTTGCGCATGGGGCTCACCGGTACGCCATTCCGTGCCGACAACCTGGGCTTCTGCGCCGCCCGCCGCGTACGGGTGCGGCTTGAGGGGGTGATGGTGGAACAAATCTGTCCGGATCTGGCGGTGGAGCCACGGGAACTGATTGCCGCTGGAGATGTGCGCCCCCTGGAATTTCGATTCCAGGATGGTTGGGTGGAGCACAGCAAAGAGGGGCTGCCGGATCGGGATGTCTCCCCCCTCTCGGCTGAAACCCGCGAAAGCTGGCGGGCCCGCAATCTGCGCCGCGCCATTCAGCTACACGATGAGAACAGCATCGGCCAGCAACTGCTGCAGCGAGCCCAACGCAAACTCAAGCAACTCAGGCTGCAGCACCGCCGTGCCGCCGGCCTCGTGATCGCCCGCGACATCGACCATGCCCGAGCGATTACAGAGTTGCTGGAGGAGGACGGCAACCGGGTGGATCTGGTGCACTCCCAGGAACCGGGGGCGATGGAGCGCCTCAATGGCTTCCAACAGGGCAGCGCCGACTGGCTGGTGAGCATCGACATGTGCGCCGAAGGCTTTGATGCCCCCAGGATTCGTGTGGTGGC
>JAYKHZ010000044.1:0-2990 GCA_035286165.1 Synechococcus sp. | reverse complement strand
GAGCGGCGGGATTTGAACCCACGACCCCCACTACCCCAAAGTGGTGCGCTACCAAGCTGCGCTACGCCCCGGACCAGATGAAAGTAACACGGCGAGTGCCCAGTCACTGACGCCGTTTCAGCCGCTTTAGCAGCACAGCACTGAGCTGCTCCCGGGCCATGGCGCTGTAGCCCCGCTGATGCAGCGCCTGGGCCAGCTGGCGCAGTTCCATCAGGCTCATGGAGGCCAGCAGCAGCTCGGGCACCCGCCGCCAGGCCACCGATGCGGCCGGCAGCATGTCGCGCTCATCTGAATTGGGCAATCCGGCCAGAGCGCCATCGGCCAGCCATTCCGGCACGAGCACCATCAGCACAGCCAGCAGCCCATAGAGCTCCACCAGTCCCTTCGGAAGGGGGTGCAGCGGTTTCACAGGGTCTGTTGCTGGTCTGTGCGTCTGGCTCACGCCTGCTCGTAACGCTGGCATTGGCGCACGGACAGTAGGTCCTCCAGCTCGACCACATCACCGCGGATGGTCAGCTTGAACTGCTCGTTTTTGTAGCGCTTCAGCAGGGGGCTGCCCTTGTCGCGGAACAGGTTGATTTTGTAGCCACTCATATAGATGGAGGCCTGGTCGTCGTTGCGCTCCATCAGCAGCTTGTCGTCGCCGCACTGGTATTCGTCTTGCCGTTCGTAGTGCTCCCACCAGGGGGAGGGACCGGCCAGTGCTGCCTGGGGCAGCAACAGGGCCGCTGCTGCCAGCAGGCCCTGCCAGCGGCGGCGGTTAAAGCTGAATCGGGGAGTTCTCACCACGAAGAACACAGTGGCTGATGCTCCAGTCGTAGTGGCTCCACACCGCTTCAGGAAGCTTGTAGGTGCAGCCTTCAAAGGGGCCGAGGCGCACGGTGCTGGGCATGGCGGAGCAGTACGGGCGGCTGCCGGGCTTTGCAAGGTACTGCTGGTGGTAGGCCTCAGCTGCGTAAAACGGCACGCTCTGGCGGATTTCCGTGGTGATGGCGCCGTAGCCCCGCTCACTCAGCAGGCTCTGATAGCTCGCCTGGCTGGCCTTGGCCAGCGTCAGCAGCTCAGGATCATCCACATAGATGGTGGAGCGGTATTGGCTGCCGCGGTCATTGCCCTGACGATCGCCCTGGGTGGGGTCATGGCATTCCCAGAACAGCTTCAGCAGGTCGCTGAAATCAATGGTGTTGGGGTCCCAAACCACTTTCACCACTTCGGCATGGCCCGTTGCGCCGCTGCACACCTGCTCGTAGCTGGGGTTGGGGCCACCGCCGCCGGCATAACCCACGGCTGTGGTGATCACGCCCGGCAGGCGCCAGAACCCTTTCTCGGCCCCCCAGAAGCAGCCACAGCCGAACAGGGCCTGTTGCTGCCCTTCAGCAGGAGCTGCATCAATGGGTGTGCCCAGCACCACATGCACCCCGCTCTGCAGGGCACCGCCGCTTGAACCGCCACCGGTGAGCCAACTGAGCATGAGCCAAAGCGCGGAAATTAACTCTTTGGTTCTAGGGCAATGTGATTCAGCAGCGTGGTGGCGAAGGCGAAGAGCAGAAACGGCAACGACAGCACCAGGATCAAGCCCACCCCCAGCAGGGCGAACAACGGACGGCTCGCCCCCATCAAGCCCAGGGCTGTAGCCAGGCTGGCGAAGATCACTCCCATCCAGGCCAGCACTTGTCCGTAGATGTCACCGAAGGTGAGGGTGCAGCTCAACCGGTAGCCATTCATGCTCTCCATCGCAGGACCCAGGGAGGTTGAGAATTCAGCTAAGCCGCATTTGTTGCCCTTTCTGCAGCTGCAGCCGAGATCTTCACCTTTGCCCCTGACTCAAGCCGCCTCCAGTTGCTGACTGGCCTGCTCCCGGTCCCACAGCCGCCGATAGGTGCCGCTCTGCTGCACCAGCTCCCGGTGGTGGCCCTGCTGCACCACCCGGCCCTGATCGAGCACCAGCACCCGATCACAGGCAGCGGCAGCGGAGAGCTGGTGGCTGATGAACAGCACCGAGCGCTGCTGGTTCAAGGTGAGGGATTGCAGGATCGCCGCCGCGGTGCGGTTGTCCACGCTGGCCAGGGCGTCATCCAGCACCAGGATCGGCGCTTCCACCAGCAGGGCCCGAGCCAGGGCAGTGCGCTGGCGCTGCCCGCCGCTCAGGGTGATTCCCCGCTCCCCCACCAGGGTGTTGTAGCCCGCTGGGAAGGCTTGAACATCGGCTTCCAGCTGGGCCTGGCGTGCGGCGGCATGGAGCTCCTGGTCGCTGGCGTTTGGATTTCCAAAGCGCAGATTTTCAGCCAGCGTTGCGGTGAAGAGGTACCCCTCCTGGGGCACAAGCGAGATCTTGGTGCGCAGATCCTGCAGCTTCAAGTTGGTGATGTCCTGGCCATCAATCCAGAGCTGACCGCTCTCCACCTCCACCATGCGACCCAGGGCGCGCGCCAGGGTGGTTTTGCCGCAACCCACCGGGCCCACCACAGCCACCAGCTCCCCGGGCTTGAGCGCAAAGCTCACCCCATCCAGGGCGCTATCGGGGCTATCGGGGTAACGGATGCGTAGATCTTTGGCCACGATCGCGCCGGGGTTGCTCACCGCCTGCAGCGGCTCCGGCTCGCTGGGGTCCTGAATCATGGGCTCCCGTTGGAGCAGCTCCTCCACCCGCTCCAGGCTCACCTGGCCGGTTTGGAAGGTGCTCAAGGTGAAACCCAGCAGCGCTGTGGGGAACACCAGCCGTTCCACATAGAGGAACAGCGCCACCAGGCCGCCCAGGCTGAGGCTGCCCGCAGCCAGTTGGGTGCTGCCGATGCCCAGCAGCACCAGGAGGGAGAGCGAACTGATCCCCTCCAGCAGGGGAAAGAGGGTGCTGCGGGTGCGTGCCAGGGCCAGGGCGGCATCGCGATAGCTGTTGCTGAGCTTGCTGAAGGCCTCCTGCTCGGTGGGCTCCTGG
Source organism: Synechococcus sp. (assembly GCA_035286165.1). Taxonomy (GTDB): domain Bacteria; phylum Cyanobacteriota; class Cyanobacteriia; order PCC-6307; family Cyanobiaceae; genus RCC307. Next base: position 55 of record JAYKHZ010000044.1, on the reverse strand, counting down.
CGGTAGATCTTGATGGCGCTGATGCCTGAGAGGTCCTCCTGGATCAGATCGCTGA
>JAYKHZ010000043.1:0-5419 GCA_035286165.1 Synechococcus sp. | reverse complement strand
AACCAGGCTTCAGCCTGGAGCAGGTGCTGCGAGAGCGCACAGAAGATCTCGGCATCCCCGTGGTGGCCGGGCTGCCCTTTGGCCATGGCGATCAGAACGCTGCCCTGCCGCTGGGGGCCACGGCCGTACTGGATGGCCGCAGCGGCCAGCTCAGCGTTGCCTGAGCAGGGCTGCCGCCAACTCCAGATCAAGCGGCGTGGTGATCTTGAGGTTGGCGCCAGTGGCTTCCAACACGCGCACCGGCCAGCCGAGGCGCTCAAACAGGGCCGCGTCATCGGTCACTTCCCAACCCTCCTGCAGCGCCCGCTGATGGGCCTGGCGCAGCTGGTCCACCGGAAACCCCTGGGGCGTTTGCGCAGCCCAGAGCTCAGCGCGGGGCGGGGTGTGCACGATGCGCCGTTGGCCATCCACCTGCTTGATCGTGTCCACCACCGGTGTGGCCGCAATCAAGGCCTCGCCATCGGCAAGCAATGCTGCGCTGCAGCGATCAAACAGCTCCGGCTGCGCCAGGCAGCGGGCGCCATCGTGGATCAACACATGGCTGGCCCCAGCAGGCAGGGCCGCCAACCCGCAGGCCACCGATTCCTGGCGGCTCGCCCCCCCCTGCACCCACTGCAGGGGCTTAGCCGGCTGCAGCTGGGCCAGCAGCGCATCAATATCGGCTCGATCCCGCTCCTGGCCCACCAGGCCAATCCACTCAATCGAAGCGCTGGCCAGGGCGGCCTCCAGGGTCCAGGCCAGCAGGGGGCGCCCCTCCAAAGGCAGCAGCAACTTGTTGCGCTCAGCGCCCATGCGCCGGCCACTGCCGGCGGCCACGATCAGCAGATGCAAGCGAAAGGGATTCGAATCCATACAATTCGACCATCTCTCAGGGTTTGAACCTCCGCTGCTGATGCGCGTTCTGTTGCTGAGCCCCGGTGGCCCTGAAACCCAATTGGCCAGGCTGCCGCTGGCTGCTCAGATCGCCCTGGAGCTGGAGGCCCAACTGCAGGTGGCCTGCAACCCCTCAGAAGCGGGCTACTGGGCCCTGCTGCCAGCGGTGGAGAAGGTGCTGCCCTTTCCCTTTGAGGCCGGCGCCACCCTGGCCGACTGGGCCAACCTGCTGGGCAGCGTGCGCGAACCCGATTTCCAGGCCTGCCTTAACTTCGCCTCCGGCGCCGCCCTGGATCTGCTGATCAGCCTCAGCCACATCCCCCTGCGGGTGGCCCGTGGTGGGTTTTCCTGCACCAATCCAGTGGCATCCACTGCAGGCGAGCAGGGATTCCTGGCGCCCCTTGGGGTGAGCGGTGATCCGGCAACGTTCAAGCTGCAACTCCCTGCCAAAGCGCTGGAGCAGGCCGCAGCCCAGCAACCCAGCGGCCAGGGGCCGCTGCTGCTGCTTGCCCCGCAGGGGGATCCTTCCGACTGGCCAGAACAGCAATGGCAGCAACTGGAGGAGGCCGTGGCCAGCCGCATCAGCGGTGGTCGCACCGAGCGCCTGCGCCCGGGCAAACCCCTGCAACAGGCCGCCCAGATCGCCAGTGCTGATGGGGTGGTCAGCAGCTCCGCTGTGGCCTCAACCCTGGGGCATTACTGCGGCATCTCGGTGGTGGAGCTCCAACAGCTCTCTGGCAGCACCCCCCTGCGCCAGCTGCCGCTGCAGCAGGTGAGCCAGGCCCTGGGGCTGGCCTAGGGCGATGCGCAGGCCGCTGCGCCGCATCCGCCAACGGCTGGGGCCACTGGCCAGCACCCCCTTGTTCCCGTTGCTCAGCGTGTTCAGCGCCGGTGCCCTGGGCTACCGGCTCACTGAAGGCTGGGACTGGGGGGATTGCTTCTGGGGCGTGCTGATCACGCTCACCACCGTGGGCTACGGCGATCAGGTGCCTGACAGCCTGCCGGGCCGCTGGGTCACCGCCGCCATCTTGGTGGGCGGGCTGGTGGTGGTGCAGCTGACGCTGCAGTGGATGCTGGGACTGCAGGAAACGGGCTACTTTCTGCGCAGAAGGCGGCAGCGACGCTTGCGGGAAATCGGGCGGATGCGAAACCACGTGATCGTGTGCGGCTACGGACGCATTGGCCGTGAGATCGCCCAACAGCTGAGCCGCCAAGGGGTGCCGCTGCTGGTGATCGACAACAACCCCGAGTGGGCCGATGCCGCCCGCGCACGGCAGCTGGAGGTGCTCCAGGCCGATGCCACCCTCGATGAAACCCTCGAAGAAGCCGGCATCCTGCGCTGCCGCGCCCTGGTGGCGGCCCTGCCCAACAACGCCGCCAACCTCTATGTGGTGCTCAGCGCCCGCAGCCTGGCGCCACGCTGCCGCCTGATCGCCAGGGCCGACAGCAGTGAGGCCGAACGCAAACTGCGCCAGGCCGGAGCCAACACCGTGGTGTCGCCCTACATCGCCGGCGGCAGGATCATGGCGGCTACTGCTTTGCGGCCCCTCGCACTGAACTTCCTCGATCTGCTGGCCGGCACCAACTGCGAAGTGGAGGAGTTTCAGCTGCAGGCCACACCAGCGGCGGCGGCACCCATTCACGGCAGCAGCCTGCTGGAGCTGGATCTGGGGCGTCGCACCGGCGGTGCCCTGGTGCTGGCCATTCAGGGGGAGGGTGGCCTGATCGCCAACCCCACCGGCAGCACGGTGCTGCAGGCCGGCCAACGGCTGATCGTGATGGGCTCCCCCAAGCAGCTACAAGCACTGGAGCAACTGTTGGGTGATGCCCTGCAAACCGCGAGCGTGATCAACGCCTAAAGCAGCACCCCGTACGATCGCCGGCAGTTTTAATTGCCCCGATGAGCAGCAGCGCCCCCCTCGCCGGCCAAACCGCTCTGGTGACAGGGGCCAGCCGCGGCATCGGCCGAGCCGTTGCCCTGCAACTGGCCGCAGCCGGCGCAACCGTTGCGGTGAACTACGCCAGCTCAGCGGATGCAGCGGAGGCCGTGGTGGCTGAAATCACCGGCGCCGGGGGCAACGCCTACGCGCTCAAGGGGGATGTGAGCCAGGAAGCTGAGGTGGAACAGCTGGTGGCTGCTGTGCTGGAGCGCAGCGGCAGCCTTGATGTGCTGGTGAACAACGCCGGCATCACCCGCGATGGCCTGCTGATGCGGATGAAAACCGCCGACTGGCAGGCGGTGCTTGATCTCAATCTCTCAGGGGTGTTCCTCTGCACCCGGGCGGTGACCCGCACGATGCTCAAGCAAAAGCGGGGCCGCATCATCAACATCACCTCGGTGGTGGGCTTGATGGGCAATGCCGGCCAGGCCAATTACGCCGCCGCCAAAGCCGGCGTGATCGGCTTCACCCGCACCACTGCTCGGGAATTGGCCAGCAGAGGGATCACCGTGAACGCCGTCGCCCCAGGGTTCATCGCCACTGACATGACAAAGGATCTCAAGGCCGATGATCTGCTCAATGCCATCCCCCTGGGCCGCTATGGGCAGCCCGATGAGGTGGCCGGTGCTGTGCGCTTCCTGGCATCTGATCCAGCAGCGGCCTACATCACCGGCCAGGTGCTGCAGGTGGATGGCGGCATGGTGATGGCCTGAGGCCCAGCAACGCGCAGGCTCAGCTCAACCCGGAACCCCTGGAGCTGAGCTGAGCTCTTCACCCAGCTGCTGGCGCAGCTGGCGGATGCGCTGCAGCAAACGCAGCCGGCGGCTGCGGGCCGTGAGCGTGAGATAGATGCGCAGCGGCACGTAGATCACGGCCATCAATACCCCCAGGGCCATCAGCACCAGGAAGGTCATCGACTTGCAAGAGCTGTGATCAGCCTAGGGATAGCCGGCGCCAACTGCCGCCCAGGCGCGCAGGCACCGCAAACAGCCACTTAGAAGCGGATCAAACGAAGAGACTTTAAGCCTCAAAAATCAAATAAGCCAGGCAATCACCGACCACGGAAAACAACACAGCAAGGCAATAGCAGGGTCAAACTTTTAGTCAGCCAATCAAAAATAGAGCACAAATAAAGGCGCCAGAAGCAAAATAAGCCATCCTATTAAGACCCAAGCAAGCGAATTAATGAATTCAAGAGAATGATCAGAGGTCGGCATTTATTGCGTGCACAGCAAATACATAGCGAATTAGACCAAATGTGATTCCCAGCATTATTTGGTTCTCGCAAAACCATCGAACTGGGCATCACTTGTCAACTCGTTCTTCGCAAGCTTGACCATGAAAGCTCGTCTCGCTCTCCTTTTAGGAGGTGCGCTGGCCGTTGCCACCCCTCTTGCCGTCAAGGCAGAAACCGTGCAGCTGTTCCAAGTGAACACGGCTCAACCAGGGGTGATGGACTTCAAGGGCCTCGGCACCGCCACCTACAGCAACAGCACCGGCACCAGCAACTCGATCAACCTGGGCTCCACCACAAACCTTGGCATCAATGCCAACGTGGCCACCTCCACCGAGTACGCCGGCACCGCATCAGCCAACCTCTCGCTCACAGGCCCTCCAGGCGCTAATGCGCAAGGAACCGCCCAAACCGGCTCCAACTTCATGCAAACCATTGGCTCCGCCACAGGCGCCGCCAACATGCAGGCCGCAGCAAGTGCTACAGCCAACCAAGCACACACCACAGCTGATGCCACCGCTGAAACCCAAACCCAGAGCGTGCTGGGCTCCAGCCACGGCACCTACACCCAAAAGTTCAATGCTGAGCGGGCGTCGCTGGCCTCAGATCTGAAGATCACCCTTGATGCCAACGGAGATGTTACTTCCTACACCACAGGCGCGGCGGGTGAAGATGTTGATAGCGCAGTTAACATAGCCGCCGGCGAAGCTGCACTCGGCAAAGCCATGGGAGATGCGGGTGTTGTAGGCAACACCACCGCAGAAGGCAAGCTTGAGGCCTACAGCGCAGCAGGCTGGGAGCAGGCCTACAACGCCACCTACCAAGACAAATACGAAGACACCTACTCCGAGGCCTATAGCACTGCGGCCACGCAGCAGAGCTCGCTGAACACCACCAGCAACGCCACCGGCAAGGTGGTGGGTTCCTTCAACACCACCAACGAAGGCACAGGCACCATCTCCTTCACCGCAGCTGACATCGCCACCCTGGCCACCAACGCGGCCAGCGGCACCAATGGCTCCAGCTTCAGTGAAAGCGGAACGAGTACTGCAACAGTGGGAGCAAATGAAACCGTGATCGTTGGCGGCGAAACCCTTGCAGAAGGCCAGAACTACACGGTGAATGGCAACGGCCAAACCCAAGACGAGTGGGAAGAGAGCTACTCCAATGACTACAACGCCGCTGTCACCACCCTCACCACGGGCGGCAGCAACAGCAGCAAGAGCGACGTGAACGTGGAAGGCATCGGCAACATCGCCAATGTTGGCGTGCAGTCCACCACCAACTTCGCCGTCAATGTGGGGGCACGCATCCCAGACACCGTGGCAGCGGAGAACGGCACCGGCTCCGGTGGCGCTGGCATGAGCCTGTC
>JAYKHZ010000042.1:0-33184 GCA_035286165.1 Synechococcus sp. | reverse complement strand
TGGCGGGCCACAGCCTCGGTGAACTGGTGGCCCTCTACGCCGGTGGCGTGTTCGATGCCGCCAGCGGCATCGATCTGGTGATCCGCCGCAGCCAGCTGATGGCCACCGCCGGCGGTGGTGCCATGACCGCGGTGATGGGGTTCGACCGCCCCTCCCTGGAGCAGGCCGTGAACGCCACCGATGGGGTGGTGATCGCCAACGACAACAGCGATGCCCAGGTGGTGCTCTCGGGCCTGCCCGAGGCGGTGGCGCAGGTGGTGGAGGGCATCACCTGCAAGCGGGCGGTGCCTTTGGCGGTGTCTGGCGCCTTCCACTCCCCCTTCATGGCGGAACCCGCCGCCGCCTTCGCTGAGTTGCTGGAGAGCGTGAGCTTTGCCGACAGCCGCGTGCCAGTGCTGAGCAACACCGACCCCACCCCCTCCAGCAGTGGCGCCGAGCTCAAGCAGCGCCTGCGCCAGCAGATGACCACCGGCGTGCGCTGGAGGGAAACCATGCAGGCCCTGGGCAATGCCCATGTGGACACCTGCGTTGAGGTGGGCCCTGGCGCGGTGCTGAGCGGCTTGATCAAGCGCAGCCTCAGCGGTGTGACCACCGCCCAGGTGGGCAGCCTCGACAGCCTCGGCCTGAACTGAGATGGGCAGCTCCCAGCTGGTGCGCTCACCGGGGCCCAGCCTCACCTACCGACTGGTGGAGTGGCTGCTGGTGGCCCCCCTCTATCGCGGCCTGTTGCGGGGTCGCTCCCGCGGCATGAGCAACGTGCCGCGCAACGGCCCTCTGGTGGTGGTGGCCAACCACGGCTCCCACCTGGATCCGCCGATCCTGGGCCATGCCCTGCCTCGGCCCGTGAGCTTCATGGCCAAGGCCGAACTGTTCAAGGTGCCCCTGCTCGGCCCCCTGATCCGCGCCCTGGGGGCCTACCCCGTGAGCCGCGGTGCCAGTGATCGCGAAGCGATCCGCACCGCCCTCGGCCGGCTGAACGAGGGTTGGGCCACCGGGGTGTTTCTCGATGGCACGCGCCAGCGCAGCGGCCGGGTGGAGAACCCCCAGCTGGGGGCAGCCCTGCTGGCCGCCCGCAGCGGTGCCCCCCTGCTGCCGGTGGCCCTGGTGAACACCCACCGCGCCCTCGGTCCCAAGCAGAGCTGGCCTCGGTTGGTGCGGGTGGAGCTGCGGGTGGGTCCGGTGATTCCGCCCCCCAGTGGCCGCAACCGTGCTGCCCTCGAAGCCACCACCACCGCCTGTCAGGAGGCCATCAACGCCCTGCTGGATGGCGCTGCATCTCCTGACGCAGATCGCGGCCGCTGAACACCCACACCAGGGCCCGCAGGCCATCCCCCCACACCTTGCTGAAGGGCTCCTCACGGCACTGATCCCCGCAGGGCACCTCCAGCGGACTGAGGTGGATGCCACGGCTACCAGCCACCAGGCGCCCCACCAGCAAGGCCCGCGCCATGTGATCGGCGCTGGTGATCAACAGCACATGGCGAATGCCACGGGCGCGCAGGCGATCCACCACGGTGGTGAAATTGCCCAGGGTGTCGCGGGCGGCGTAATCCAGCTGCAACTGGGCCTCGGGAATGCCGTGGCCCTCAAAGAGCCAGTGGGCGTAATCACTGTTGCTGCCACCGCTCACCAGCACCGGTAGACCGCTGCTGCGCGCCAGCCGCGCTGCCGCCCGCTCACGGTCGAGATCGCCCCCCAGCACCAGGATCAACTGGGGCTGGGGCAACCAAGGCTGCAGCAGCAGCGGCGCAGCCCACCAGATGGCGCCGCAGGTCAAACCCAGGCCAAGCAGCCAGCGCAGGCGCCTCATGCGCCAGCCACCGGCGAGGTGGGATAGAGCGGCAACACCGGCTGCCAGGGCCCCGGCAAGCCGGCTGCCGCTGCCTGTTGACCCAGCTGCAACAGCAGCCGCGCCTCCAGTTCGGGTTCCATCTGCGCTTCCCACCCTGCACCGGGCAGCGCATCCCATCCCTGGCGATGCAGGCGCGGTGCCTCAAGCTCCTGCACCTGACCTTTCACCAGGCCGTAGCGACCCGCCACCACCCCACGGCGAGGCAGGGTTTGGCCAATCCACACGCCACCATCAGGCGGCAATTCATCCAGGCGGCGGCGGGCAATCAGCTCAAAACTGCCCCAGCCCCACAGGGGAATCGCCAACTGTTGGGCCAGGGTGCGGGCCAGCACCACGGTGAGGCGGGTGCCGGTGAAGCCACCGGGGCCGGTGGCCACCGCCAGCCACTGCAAGTCTGGCCAGCGCTCGGGGGGCAACAACGCTTCGAGGGCTGGCAGCAGGCCTTTGGCCAGGTCACGGCCCAGCAGCTGCTGATCCGAGCGAATTCCACCGGGCTCCAGCAGGGCCAACCCCAACCGTTCGCTGCAGCTGTGCAAAGCCAGAGCGCAGCTCATGAGGGCACCGGTGCATCGGGACGCAAACGCTGCCAATGGCCCGGATCAGCCTCGAAGCTGCCGCAGGCCTGCACATCCCATTCCACGCCCCAGCTCTGCTGCACAGGGCGCAGGCTCACATGAATGCGCGGCTGCTCGGGGTCGAAATCAGGAGTAGCAGTCAGATGGGGTTCCCCGTGTTGGGTTTCAACGCGGTGGTAAGCCTTGCAGCGGTTGAGCCAATGGCAATCCACACAAATGCACATGCGCGCTATTCACCCCCTTGGCTGAATTGTGCCGCCACCAGGATGGCGTCATGAGCCAGGACGCCCCGATCCCCACCAATCCGCTTAGCGCAGCAGCACAGGTGAGGCAACGCGTGGCCATGGGGCGCTGGCCGCTGCAACCAAGCGATCTACCCGCCGGCACCGTGCTGGTGGGTGGCGCCGTGCGCGATGCCCTGCTGGATCGCCTCGGCAGCCATCCCGACCTCGATCTGGTGGTCCCCAAGGGGGCCATCCAGCTGACCCGCCAGCTGGCCAAAGCCCGCCGGGGCACCGCCGTGGTGCTCGATGCTGAACGGGACATGGCCCGACTGGTGCTGGGCCCGTGGAGCTTTGATCTGGCCGCCCTGGAGGGGGCTGATCTCAACAGCGATCTGCAGCGGCGCGATTACAGCATCAACGCCATCGCCATGCCGCTGGAGGCGGATCAACCGCTCCAGGATCCCTGTGGCGGTTTGGCGGATCTGCACCAGGGCCTGCTGCGGGCGGTGAGCGAGGCCAACCTGCTGGCCGACCCACTGCGGCTGCTGCGGGGCCCCAGGCTGGCCGCCGAGCTGGGGTTTCAGCTGGAACCCGCCACGGCAGCCTTGATTGGGCAGCACCACAGCCACCTGCCCCAGGTGGCCCCGGAGCGGGTGCTGGCGGAACTCGACAAACTTGCAGCCTGCCCCGGCGGCGAGCAGGGCCTGAGGCAGGCCTGTGAGCTGGGGCTGCTCACACCTTGGCTGGAACCGCTCCCAGGCCATGGAGCACCCCTGGATGTCAGCCCGCTCAGCCCCGCTGAAGCCAGCGAGGCACTGCCACTGGCACGGTTGAGCCAGATTCTGAGCGCCAACAGCCTGAAGCGGTTGCACTCCAGCAAGCGCTGGCAACAGCGCTGCGCGCGGCTGCGCCACTGGGCCGCCGTGCTGCAGAGCGACAAGCCACTGGATGAACCCACCTGGCTGCAACTTTGTCGCGACTTGGAAGACGACATGCCCGCCCTGGTGCTGCTGCAGCCCAAGGCCACAGCCGGTTGGCTCAACCGCTGGCGCGATCCCGCCGATCCCCTGTTCCATCCCAGGCCACCACTGGATGGACGCACCCTGCAAGCTGAATTGGGGCTGCCGCCCGGCAGGGCCCTTGGGCAGCTGCTGGAGCGGTTGATGTTGGAGCGTGCCTTTGGCCGGGCCCACGATTTAACTGCCGCCAAAGACCTGTGCCGTGATTAACTTTTATCGGCCTACTAGTGATGCGAGCTTTCAGCGCACCAACAGATAAAGCCTCCCCCCAATCTTTCCACTCAATTTTTGAGTTCTTATGAGCACGCGTCTCTACGTCGGCAACCTGCCCCAGTCTTTTGATCAGAAGGAGCTGGAAGGCCTCTTCGCCGCCGTGGGCGCAGGCGTGCGTTTCAAAGCCGTGATGGACCGGGAAACCGGTGGCTGCCGCGGTTTTGGCTTCGTGAACCTCGACGATCCCAAGCTCAGCGACGCGGTGATCGAGCAGTTCAACGGCCGCGAGTACGGCGGCAACAAACTGCGTGTTGAGGTGTCCGAGCGGCGCGAATCCCGCGGCAATGATCGCGGTGGTGATCGCCGCAACCAGGGTTCCGGCATCGGTCCCACCCCCGTGCGCAAGAGCGTGGACAAGGTGGTGCACAGCGATGGCCCCGCCCCTGAAGCTCCCGATCCCCGCTGGGCTGGTGAGCTCTCCAAGCTGAAGGAACTGCTGGCCAACCAGAAGGCTTCGGTCTGATCCAAACCGCCATGGCCCTACCTCCCCTGCACCACTGGACCTGGGGAGAAGCGGGTCACCGCATCGGTTATCGCCACCGGTCTGGCCCCTCTGGGGCTGGGCCGGTGATTTTTGTGCATGGCTTTGGCGCCTCCAGTGGCCACTGGCGTTTCAACCTTGAGCCGCTCAGCGGCGTGAGCGATTGCTGGGCCATTGATCTGCTCGGCTTTGGCGACAGCAGCAAGCCCAGATCCACCCTCAGCGGCGAGCCGCCGGCAGCAGGGGCCGTTCGCTACGGCTTTGATCTCTGGGGCCAGCAACTGGCCGATTTCGTAGAACAGGTGGTGGCCCCACAGGGTGGTGGCCCCGTGCAGCTGGTGGGCAACTCGATCGGCGGTTTGGTGGTGCTGCGGGCGGCCCAGCTGTTAGCAGCGCGAGGCGTCCCCCCTCGGCAGGTGGTGCTGATCAACTGCGCCCAGCGCCAGCTCGATGACAAGAACGTCCACAAGTTGCCGCTGCTGGAGCGTTGGAGCCGGCCCCTGGTGAAGCAACTGGTGCGCCAGCGAGCCCTGCTGATTCCCCTGTTCACGAGCGTGGCCCAGCCGCTGTTCGTGCGCCAGGTGCTGCGCACCGCCTATCCCAGCGGCATCAACATCGATGAGGAGCTGGTGGAGCTGTTGGTGCGCCCGAGCCGCTCCCCCGGCGCCGTGGAAGCCTTCCGCGGCTTTGTGAACCTATTCAGCGACCACATCGCCCCCCAGCTGCTGAGCGAGCTGCAACTGCCCGTGCGGCTGCTGTGGGGAGCAGACGACCCCTGGGAGCCGGTAGGGGAGGCTCAGCGCTGGGCCGAACACTTCCCCTGCATCCAGGAGCTGAAGGTGCTGCCTGGCGTTGGCCACTGCCCCCACGACGAGGGGCCGGAGCTGGTGAATCCTGTTCTGGAACGCTGGCTGGCGGCCTAACGGGCCTGCGCCATCAGGTACGACACCGGTAGATCAAGCAACTTGCCCATCCTGGGCACGTAGGCGCGGTGGTTGAACACGTCGTAATCAAGGCGCTCGATGGCATCCAGGATGCCGCGATAGAGGCGCAAGGAGGTCCACACGGGCCAGCGGGCATCAGCGGAGAGCCAGCGCACACCGGCCTCAGAGCGGGCAAACCACTCACGGGCCCGCTCCAGCTGGAAGCGCATCAGAGCGCGCCAGTTGTCATTGAGGGTGCCAGCCATCAACTCGGCTTCCGAGTAGTTGAAGCGCTGCAGATCCTCCTGGGGCAGGTAGATGCGGCCGCGGCCGCGGTCTTCCCCCACATCGCGCAGGATGTTGGTGAGCTGGTTGGCAATGCCCAGGGCCACCGCCGCCTCACTGGTGTCAGGGCGTTCGCTCCAGGGGGCGGTGGTGTAGGCCCCATCAACGCCCATCACCTCCTGGGTCATCAGGCCCACGGTGCCCGCCACACGGAAGCAGTACTGGTGCAGCTCGGCGAAATCGGCGTAGCGATGTTTCGCCAGATCCATGCGCTGGCCCTCGATCATCTCAATGTAGGGCTCCAGCGGCTGGGGATAACGCTCGATCACATCCGCCATCACACGATCAAGGCCATCGCGCACCTGACCGGCAAACAGCTCCCGCGTGCGAGCCTCCCAGTGGTCCAAACGCTCACGCAGTTGCGCTTCCGGAAGCGCCTGGGCTTCCGGGCTGTCCATCAGCTCATCGGTGCGGCGGCACCACACATAAATCGCCCAGATCGCCCGCCGCTTGGCCGGCGGCATCAACAGGGTGCCGAGGTAGAAGGTTTTGGCCCAGCGCTCGGTTTCGATGCGGCAGTCCTCATAGGCCTGCTCGAGATCGGGAACCACCGATTTCACCGGAGCGGCTGGGCTCACCACCATGTTCAGGCCGCTACCGCTTCAGCGCAGAGCTTACCGCTGAGCACTGCACCCTCCATGGAGGCGAGGTAGCGCTGCAGCGTGTAATCGCCCGCCATGAAGAAGTTGGGGATGGGGGTCTTCTGAGTGGGACGCAGCGGCTGGCAGTTGGGAACGGTTTTGTAGACCGACAGCGGGGTCTTGACCACCTTGCTCTTGCGCAGCACTGCGGAGTCCTCGCCACCGAAATGCTGCGGGAACAGACGCTCCAGCTCCTTCATCGTGGCAGCCACGATCTCCTCATCGGGGCGACCGATCCAATCCTTGGCCGGCGCAAACACCAGCTCGAGCATGGAGCGGTTGGGATCCTCGTACTCGCGGCAGGTGTTGCTCATATCGGCATACACGCTGAGCAGCGGCGAGCGGCTGAACAGCAGGTGGTCGATCTCGGTGAGCTTGCGATCGAACCAGAGGTGGATGTTGATCACCGGCACCCCGCGCAGGCCATCGAGCTTGCTGAAGAAGGGCATCTGCTGCCAGGGCTCAGGCAGCAGCAGCTTGAAGGGGTCCACCGGCAGGGCGCTCACATAGGCATCGGCCGTGAGGGTGTAGCCCTCCTTGCCGCCCACACCACCGATACGGAAGCCCGCCACTGATCCATCGCCGTTGAGCTCGATCTCCCGCAGGGGTGCTTCCAGATGCACCTCACCGCCTCGGGCTTCGATGTGCTCCACCATCGGCTGGCAGAGGCGCTCCGGGGGGTTGCCATCGAGGAACGCCATCTTGGAGCCGTTCTTCTCCTGCAGGAAGCGGTTCAAGGCGGTGAGCACCACCGTGCTGGAGATCTCGTCGGGATCGATGAAGTTGAGCGCCTTGCTCATGGCGAGGAACACCTCGTCGTTCACCCGCTCAGGGATGTTGTGCAGGCGCAGCCATTCGGTCCAGGAGTACTTGTCGCACTCCTCCACGTAGCCCTGGCCCCGCAGCATGGCCGGGACCAGTCCCATGCCGAAGCTGATCTTCTCGGGCCAGGTGAGCATGTCGTTATTGCCCAGGATCGCCGCCACGCCATTGATGGGGGCTGGCAGATCGGGAAAGTCGAACCGGCTGTAGGTGCCCGGCACGTCTTTCTGGTTGAAGATCATCGAGTGGCTCTTCCACTGCAGCCGCTCCTCGATGTCCAGCTCCTTGAACAGCTGCAGCATGTTCGGGTAGGCCCCGAAGAAGATGTGCAGACCGGTCTCATACCAGTCACCGTCTTCGTCCTGCCAGGCCGCCACCTTGCCGCCGAGCACGTTGCGGGCTTCCACCACCACGGGGGTATGGCCTGCATCACTGAGGTATTTGGCACAGGACAGACCCGCCAGTCCGGCCCCCGCAATCGCCACCCGCATCGCTACTGCGCCCTAAGACAGAGGGCTCACCATAGAGTTGTGACCAAGCCCGCCGTTTGGACCTGGTGTCTGATACACCGCTGAAGAGCACAACCCGCCACGTGCGGATCTTCGCCGCCACCGTGGAGGAGGACGGCAGCCTCACTGCATCGAGCAACCAACTCACCCTCGATCTCGATCCCGACAACGAGTTCGAGTGGGAAGAGGCCGCCGTGGGCAAGGTGCAGCAGCGCTTCCGCGAGCTGGTGAAAGCAGCCTCCGGCACTGCGTTGAACGACTACAACCTCAACCGCATCGGCACTGAACTGGAGGGGTTGATGCGTCAAATGCTGCAGGCCGGTGAGCTGCGCTACAACCTCGGCGCCAGGGTGCTCAACTACTCCATGGGCTTGCCCCGCACACCTGAAACGCTCTGATGCCTCCCCGCCGCTACGACTACGACGAGCGCGGCTACGGCGATGACCGCTACGGGCGGGAGCGGCCTGAACGCCGCCCCGCCCCGCGCCAGGGGGGGCGGCCACCGGGGCCTGGCCCAGGTGGTCCCAATGGCTTGAATTTCAACACCGCCACGATTGCTGTCCTGGCTGGTGTTCTGATCCTTGGGGTGGGCATTGGCACCTCCCTCACCAGCAACATCTCCGGCGATCAAGGCAACATCGCCAGCTCCGAGCAACTCGATAAGGCGGTGCCGGATCCCGAGTTCTGCAAGCAGTGGGGCGCCAGCGCGTTCGTGATCGACGTGGAGATGTACACCACCATGAATCCCTCCACCAGCTTCGTCACCCAGCCCAAACTGCAACCGGGCTGTGTGATTCGCCGCGAGAATTGGTCTGTGCTGCAAAAGGCTGGGGCGGTCAGCTCAGAGCAGATGCGCGAGTGCAAGCAGCGGATGAACACCTTTGCTTACATCGGCTCGATTCGCGACAAGCCCATCGTGCGCTGCGTTTATCAAACCGATGTGGCCGAGAACAAATTCCAGACCCGTGGCCCCGCTGGCGCCGCCGATGACGCAGTAGGCATCACACCGGAAGCCGATCAGTTCTAACCAGCAGCTTCAAGCCGGCCAGAACAGCATCAAGCGCTGGCGAGGTGTTTAAGCCGCGGGGTCAACAGCGGCCTGGACAGCCTCCGGCTCCCCCTGGGCTGGCTGTGCCGCGGGTGAGCGCCGCAGGGGGCTATCGGGGCTGGCAAACACCGGCAGAATCTCGCGGCGGAAGGCCCCTGCTGCCCGCGAGCAATAGCGCGCTGGATGGGTGATCAAGCGCAACTGACGCCGCACACTCAGATCAGCCAGCACGACCCGGTGCAATGTGCCGCTGGCCAGTTCTCGCTCAATTGACACCACCGGCAAGAACGCCGCCCCCAGACCGCTCTGCACAGCGTTCTTGATGGCCTCCAGCGAATTGAGCTCCATCTCGATGCGCAGCCGCTGCAGATCAAGGCCACCGCGGGCCAACAGCTGGTCCACCACCTTGCGGGTGGTGGATTGGGCATCAAGACAGATGAAGGACAGCCGATAAAGATCATCCTTCTGCAGCTCCTGCAACCGTGCCATCGGGTGCTTCACCGGCAGCACCAGGGCCAACTCTTCGCTGGCGTAGGGCACCACCTGGAGCTGCTCCATCAGCTCCGGCGGCAGCTCGCCACCGATGATCGCCAGATCGATCTGGCCATTGGCCACACTCCAGCCGGTGCGCCGGGTGCTGTGCACCTGCAGCTGCACCGACACATCCGGGTATTTCTGGCGAAACAGGCCGATCATGCGGGGCATCAGATACGTGCCCGTGGTTTGGCTCGCACCCACGATCAGCGAGCCGCCTTTGAGGTTGTGCAGATCATCCAGGGCACGGCAGGCCTCCTGGCACTGGCTGAGGATCCGCTCGGAATAACTCAACAGCAGGTGGCCAGCTTCGGTGAGCTGGGCCTTGCGGCCACCGCGATCAAACAGCGACACGTCGAGCTGCTTCTCCAGATTCTGGATCTGCAGGCTGACGGCCGGCTGGGTCACATAGAGGCTGTCAGCCGCTTTTTTAAAACTGCCCTCGCTGGCAATCGCCCGCAGGATGCGCAGCTGATCAAGGGTGAACGGAAGGTCCGCCATACTCCGCTGCCCAACTGCAAGGCGGAGCAAAACTCTAAGGCGGCCGGTGAGTAGGGAAAATCAATCCGATGAATTCCGTTGCCATGAGCTTGAGTCCCCAGCACCACAGCAGCCTGGTGATGCTGGCCCTGTTGATCGGCTTTGCCGTAATCCACAGCGGCGGTGCCTCACTGCGGGCTTGGGGGGTGGAGCGCATCGGCGAACGGGCCTGGCGACTGTTGTTTGCCGCCGTGAGCATTCCTTCCGCGGTGATCGTGATCGGCTATTTCCTGGCGCACCGCTACGACGGGCTGCGCTTGTGGAACTTGCAGGATCAGCCCTGGATCGTGCCGCTGGTGTGGATCGGCACCGCCATCAGCTTTCTGTTTCTCTACCCCGCCACCTACAACCTGCTGGAGATCCCGGCAGTGCTCAAACCCCAGGTGCGGCTCTACGCCACAGGAATCATCCGCATCAGCCGCCATCCCCAGGCCGTGGGGCAAATCCTCTGGTGCTGCACCCACCTGCTCTGGATTGGCAGCAGCTTCATGGTGGTGACCTGCATTGGGCTGATCGGCCATCACCTGTTTGCGGTGTGGAATGGCGACCGGCGCCTGCAGAACCGGTTCGGCCAAGCGTTTGAGGAGCTGCGGGCCAACACCTCGGTGATTCCATTCGTCGCGGTGCTCGATGGGCGCCAGCAGCTGCAATGGCAGGAATTCCTGCGGCCAGCCCAGCTGGGCATCGCCATTGCCGTGGCTGTGTTCTGGTGGGCCCACCGCTGGATCGGCAGCGCTGCGGTGGGCTTCAGCCGATCCGGAATCGCCCACTGGCTGGATGGCAGCAGCTGGCCTCTGGGCTGACGCTTCCTACACTCACAAAATCGCAGAATTCCCCATGCCTTCAGCGGCCGAGGTTGCCTGGCTCATTCCCCTGCTGCCACTGGCCGGTGCAGCCCTGGTGGGATTAGGTCTGATCAGCTTCAACCGCACAGTGAACCGGCTCCGAACGCCGGTGGCCCTGCTGCTGATCAGTTGTGTTGGCGGCTCAGCAGCCTTGAGCTACGCCGCCCTCTGGGAGCAGCTGCAGGGGGCAGGCGCCTACACCTCACTGTTCAATTGGGCCAGCGCCGGCACGTTCAACCTGGAGATGGGGTTCCAGGTGGATCCCCTCGGCTCAGTGATGCTGGCCTTGGTCACCACCATTGCCGTGCTGGTGATGGTCTATTCCCATGGCTACATGGCCCACGACAAGGGCTATGTGCGCTTTTTTACCTATTTAGCGCTGTTCAGCAGCTCGATGCTGGGGCTGGTGATCAGCCCGAATCTTTTGGAGATCTATGTGTTCTGGGAGCTGGTGGGCATGTGCTCCTACTTGCTGGTGGGCTTCTGGTACGACCGTGATGGCGCCGCCCATGCCGCCCAGAAGGCGTTTGTTGTGAACCGGGTGGGGGATTTCGGCTTGCTGTTGGGGATCCTCGGCTTGTTCTGGGCCACCGGCACCTTTGATTTTGAGGGCATTGCCACAGGCCTGAGCGCAGCAATGGCCAATGGCCAGGTGGCCGGTTGGGCCGCCGTGGCCCTGTGCCTGTTCGTGTTCATGGGCCCAATGGCGAAATCAGCCCAATTCCCCCTGCACGTGTGGCTGCCTGATGCCATGGAGGGCCCAACGCCGATTTCGGCCCTGATCCACGCCGCCACCATGGTGGCCGCCGGCGTGTTCCTGGTGGCCCGGCTGGAACCGCTGTACAACCTCTTCCCCCAGGTGCTCGCTGTGATTGCCGTGGTCGGCACGATCACCTGCTTCCTGGGGGCGTCCATCGCCCTCACCCAGATGGACCTCAAGAAGGGGCTGGCCTACAGCACCGTCTCGCAGCTGGGTTACATGATGCTGGCCATGGGTTGTGGTGCTCCGGTGGCCGGCATGTTCCACCTCGTAACCCACGCATTTTTCAAAGCCATGCTGTTCCTGGGTTCCGGCTCAGTGATCCACTCCATGGAAGACGTGGTGGGGCATGAGCCGGTTCTGGCGCAGGACATGCGCCTGATGGGCGGCCTGCGCAAACACATGCCCATCACAGCCATCACCTTTTTCATCGGTTGTGTGGCCATCAGTGGCATTCCGCCCCTGGCCGGTTTCTGGAGCAAGGACGAAATCCTGGGCCAGGCCTTCGGCAGCTTCCCGCTGCTGTGGGCGGTGGGCTTCTTCACCGCCGGCATGACCGCCTTCTACATGTTCAGGCTCTATTTCCTCACCTTTGAGGGCACCTTCCGGGGCACTGATACCGCTCTGCAGCAGCAACTGCTGGCCGCTGCTGGCAAAACCCCTGCAGAGGATGAGCATGGCCATCACCACGCCAGCACCCCCCACGAATCGGCCTGGCCCATGACCCTGCCCCTGGTGGTGCTAGCGGTGCCTTCAGTGCTGATCGGCCTGCTGGGCACCCCCTGGGACAGCCGCTTTGCCGGCCTGCTGAATCCCGAAGAAGCCGCAGAGATGGCCGCCCACTTCAGCTGGGGGGAATTCCTGCCGCTGGCTGGTGCGTCCGTGGCGATCTCCGTGGCCGGAATCACCGTGGCCGTGCTCGCCTACGCACTTCACAAACTTGATCTGGCCACGGCTGTGGCCGGACGCTTCCCCGCCATCAATGCCTTCCTGGCCAACAAGTGGTACCTCGATGTCATCAACGAGAAGCTCTTCGTTCAGGGCAGCCGCAAGCTGGCCCGTCAGGTACTTCAAGTGGATTCCAAGGTGGTGGATGGGGTGGTCAACCTCACCGGCCTGGTCACCCTGGGCAGCGGCGAGGGCCTCAAGTACTTCGAAACCGGCCGGGTGCAGTTCTATGCCCTGATTGTGTTCGGCGGTGTGATCGGATTGGTGGTGATTTTCGGGGTTCTGGGCTGATTCAACGCGCGGCGCCCCGCCTATGTGTTTCAAAGCAGATCTAGTTAGGCCAGCTCAGGGCTGAATTTCTACACTTCGCCCAGATGCCGCCAAGGATCTGGAATCCTTCCCCTGGCTAACGACGGCCATCCTGCTGCCGATCGCCGCCTCGCTGCTCATCCCAGTGATCCCTGATGCGGGGAACGGCAAAACCGTGCGCTGGTACGCGCTTGGCGTTTCCCTGATCACCTTCCTGATCACGGTGGGCGCCTATGTGAAGGGCTACGACCCCAATGAGCCGGGGTTGCAGCTCAGCCAGAGCATCCCTTGGCTGCCGGATCTGGGGCTGGGCTGGTCGGTGGGGGCTGATGGTCTCTCGATGCCGCTGATCCTGCTCACCAGTTTCATCACCACCCTGGCCTGCCTGGCAGCCTGGCCGGTGAGCTTCAAGCCGAAGCTCTTCTATTTCCTGCTCCTGGCCATGGATGGTGGCCAGATCGCGGTGTTCGCCGTGCAGGACATGCTGCTGTTCTTCCTGGCCTGGGAACTGGAGCTAATCCCGGTGTATCTACTTCTGGCCATCTGGGGCGGCAAAAAGCGGCAGTACGCCGCCACCAAATTCATCCTCTACACCGCAGGCAGCTCCCTATTCATCCTGCTGGTGGCCCTGGGCATGGCCTTCTATGGCGGCGGGCCCATCAGCTTTGAGTACAGCGCTCTGGCGGCCAAGCATCTGGGCGAAGGCTTCCAGGTGCTCTGTTACGCCGGCTTGCTGATCGCCTTTGGCGTGAAGCTGCCAATTGTTCCCCTGCACACCTGGCTGCCCGATGCCCACGGCGAAGCCACAGCACCGGTGCACATGCTGCTGGCGGGCATCCTGCTGAAGATGGGCGGCTACGCCCTGTTCCGCTTCAACGCGTCAATGTTCCCCGACGCCCACGTGCAATTCGCACCCCTGCTGGTGGTGTTGGGGGTGGTGAACATCATCTACGCGGCGCTGACCTCCTTCGCTCAGCGCAATCTCAAACGCAAGATCGCCTACAGCTCCATCAGCCACATGGGCTTCGTGCTGATCGGCATCGGCAGTTTCTCGCCGCTGGCCGCCAGTGGCGCCATGTTGCAGATGATCAGCCACGGTCTGATCGGCGCCAGTTTGTTCTTCCTGGTGGGGGCCACCTACGACCGCACCCACACCCTGCAGCTCGATGAAATGGGTGGTGTGGGTCAGAAGATGCGCAAGATGTTTGCGCTCTGGACCACCTGCTCATTGGCTTCCCTGGCCCTGCCTGGGATGAGCGGCTTCGTTTCGGAGCTGATGGTGTTCGTGGGCTTTGCCACCGATGACGCCTACAGCCTGGCCTTCCGGATCGTGATCGATGGCCTGGCCGCCGTTGGCGTGGTGCTGACACCGATCTACCTGCTGTCGATGCTGCGGGAGATCTTCTTTGGCAAGGAAAATCCCCAGCTGGCCGACACCGAACTGGTGGATGCCGAGCCGCGCGAGATCTACATCATTTCCTGCCTGCTGGTGCCGATCATTGGCATCGGCCTCTACCCGCGCCTGGTCACCGATAGCTATCGGGCCACGATTGAGCAGGTGGTGGCACGCGATGAATCCTCGATGAAAGCCATGACAGCACCACCGCTGCCATTGCGATCTGCTCCGAAGCTGAGCTGAGCTGGGTTGAGGCGAATAGCCTCGGTTCATCTGCTCATCCAGATCGAACCATGCCCCAGATCAATTTCGTGCTGATCTTCGTGTTCGGCCTGGCCATGGTGATGTTCACCCTGGAGAACACCGCACCCACCACGTTGCATGTGCTGCCAGGCATGTCCACCACCCTGCCGCTGGCGGTGCTGCTGCTGCTGGTGGGCGGCGTGGGAGCCACCGCGGCCTGGGTGTTCGCGGTATGGACAGGGGTCACCCGCCAGATTGCCACCGGTGAGCAGACCCAGGCCCAGCAGGTGAAGATCGAAGAGCTGCAACAGGATGTGGAGCGCTACCGCGCCGCCATGGATGCCCAACTGAGCCTGCTGCCGGCAGCAGGGGAAAGCTCCTCAGGGGTGGCCGAGGCTGGCTGAGCCCGGTACGGTCGGGTTACTTGATCCGAGACCCCTGTGACCCAGGTGGGGGACAGCGGTGCCCGGGTTGCCATCCGGCTCCTCCAAGATGCGGCTGAACGGGGCGACATCGATCCCTGGGATGTGGATGTGATTGCCGTGGTGGACGGCTTTCTCGATCAGCTGCGCCAGAACATGCGCTTCCCGCGGCTGGTGCCCAGCGTTGGCGGCAGTTACGAGCAGGATCTGGCCGAAAGCAGTGAGGCCTTCCTGGCCGCGTCGGTGCTGGTGTCGCTCAAGGCTGAACACCTGGAAAGCCAAACCTTTCAAGCCAGCAACGACGGGCAAGACGACGCCGAGCTGGAGCTGCTGCAGGAGCTTGAAGCCGACTTGAACAACTGGCCGGCGCTGAGAGCCCTGCCCTCACGCCCAGAGCAGTTGCTCCAGCGCCGCACCGTGGCACCACCACCGCTGCAACGGCCGGTCACCCTGGGCGAGTTGATCCGCCAGCTCGAAGACATCGGCGAACGGCTCGATGAACAGGGTTCCCGGCCGGGCCGGGTGCGCCGCCGCCGCTACAGCGACCGTGAAGCCATCGCCCAGGTGGCCGCCCTGGCCCACCGGGAAAAACTGCCTGAAACCACTGCCGCCTTGAGCGTGTTTCTCAGCCGCTGGGAGGACGCCCTGGAGTGGCTGAACTTCGAGCAGCTCGTGGAGGCCTGGGCTGCGGCTGCACCAGAGGATCTCGACAAGGACCGCGTGGGGGTGTTCTGGGCACTGCTGTTTCTCTGCAGCCAAGGCCGCGTGGATCTGCAACAGCCCGAGGGGGAGCTGTTCGGACCATTGCGACTGCGCTACCGGCCAGCCGAAGCAGACGGCTTGACCCAGACGGTGCTGCCGCTCAACCCAGCTGGGTCAGCTGCCCGGCCGGACGCAGACCTGAAGGCGGCTTAGCCAACGCTTGATACGCTGCCGCCACTGAGGTGGAACCGCCATGAAGGCCATGATCCTGGCGGCTGGTAAGGGGACTCGGGTGCGGCCGATCACGCACACGATTCCCAAGCCGATGATTCCCATCCTGCAGAAACCTGTGATGGAATTTCTGCTGGAACTGCTGCGTCAGCACGGCTTCACCGAGGTGATGGTGAATGTCTCGCACCTCGCCGAGGAAATCGAGAACTATTTCCGCGATGGCCAACGCTTTGGCGTGGAGATCGCCTACAGCTTCGAAGGCCGCATCGAAGATGGCGAGCTGATCGGTGATGCCCTGGGTTCCGCTGGTGGACTCAAGAAGATCCAGAACTTCCAGCACTTCTTTGATGACACCTTCGTGGTGCTCTGCGGCGACGCTCTGATCGACCTCAACCTCAGCGAAGCGGTGCGGCGCCATCGCCAGAGCGGTGCCCTCGCCACGATCATCACCAAGCGGGTGCCCAAAGATCGGGTGAGCAGCTACGGGGTGGTGGTCACCGACGCTGACGGTCGCGTGCAGGCCTTCCAGGAGAAACCCTCGGTGGAGGATGCCCTCAGCGATGAGATCAACACCGGCATCTACCTCTTTGAGCCGGAAATTTTCGAGCACATCCCCGATGGGGTGCCCTTCGACATCGGCTCAGAGCTGTTCCCCAAGCTTGTGGCCGAAGGATTGCCCTTCTACGCCCTGCCGATGGATTTCGAATGGGTTGATATCGGCAAGGTGCCCGATTACTGGCATGCCATCCGCTCGGTGTTGCAGGGGGAGGTGCGCCAGGTGACGATCCCCGGCAAGCAGGTGCGACCGGGCATCTACACCGGCCTCAACGTGGCTGCCAACTGGGACAAAATTCACGTGGAAGGCCCTGTGTATGTGGGCGGGATGACCAAGATCGAGGACGGCGTGACCATCAACGGGCCCGCCATGATCGGCCCCAGCTGCCACATCTGCGCTGGCGCCACGATCGACAACTCGATCATCTTTGACTATTCCCGCATCGGCGCAGGCGTGAAGCTCACCGAGAAGCTGGTGTTCGGCCGCTATTGCGTGGACAAATCCGGTGACCACATCGATGTCCAGGAAGCCGCGCTCGATTGGCTGATCACCGATGCTCGCCGGCTCGATCTGGTGGAACCCTCTCCTGAACAGAAAGCCCTGGCCGAACTGCTGGGCTCAGACCTGGGCAACAACCTGGGGGAGGCCAGCTAAATCCAGCACACGGCCCAGGCTCTGCTCCGCCTTCACCGCCATCAGGTGCACCCCTGAGGCGATGGCGCTGTAGGCCTGCAGCTGCTCAGCAGCGATGCGAATCCCCTCCTCACGGGGATCAGCCGCTGCAGCCAGGCGGTCGATCAGCTGTTGGGGGATTTGGGCGCCTGGGACCACCCGATTGATGAAGGCGGCATTTTTCGCCGATTTCAGCAAAAACACCCCTGCCAGCACGGGCACATCCAGAGGTTCAGCGATCTCAGCGCAGAAGCGCTTGAGCGCATCGGCGTCCATCACCATCTGGGTTTGCAGAAAGCGCGCGCCAGCCTGCACCTTGCGGCGGGTGCGACTTTTCAGCCCACTCCAGCTGCCGCTCTGGGGATCGGCAGCAGCACCTGGGAACAGGTCTGAAGCTCCATCGGTGAGGGGCTTACCAAGGGGGTCGATCCCGCCATTGAGCTGCTGCGCCTGCTGCAGCAGCCGCACCGATTCGAGATCAAACACCCCGCGGGCCCCAGGCTGATTACCGGCTCGCACCGGATCACCGGTGAGGCAGAGCACATTGCGAATGCCAAGGGCATGGGCCCCCAACAGATCGGCCTGTAGAGCGATGCGGTTGCGATCACGGCAACCCAGCTGCAAAACCGGCTCCAAGCCCCGCTCCAGCAGCAAGCGGCAGAGGGCCAGGCTGCTCATGCGCATCACCGCCCGGCTGCCATCGGTGACGTTGAAAGCCTGCACGCGCCCGCGCAAGCTCTCAGCAGCCTCCAAGGCCCTGGAGGGATCGGCCCCCAACGGCGGAGTGATCTCCACAGTGACCACCGGCTGGCCTGAAGCCAGCGCCTGTTGAAGCGAACGACTCATGCCCAACGGAGTTCGGGCCATCCTCCCAGGTTGCCTAAGATGTGCTCAAGCACACACAGGGGTTGCGATGGTCCTTCCGAGCCCTCGGGACAACGGAAGGCAGTCAGCGGCCGCACCACTGTCAGAGCGCGAGCTGGAAATCATTGAACTGGTGGCCGCTGAGCTCACCAATCAGGAAATCGCCCTGAAGCTCTCGATCAGCAAGCGCACCGTGGACAACCACGTGAGCAACATCTTCACCAAGACTGGCGCCCGCAACCGGGTGGCCCTGGTGAATTGGGCCATGAGCAACGGCAAGATCTGCCAGGACGGCTTCAATTGCTGCAACCTGCCGGAGGATTGAATCAAGCGCCCGGCTTCGGCAGCGCGGCATAGAGCGCCTTGAAACGGGCCTGCTGAACCTTGTGATTCACCAGCGGCTCTGGGTAGCCGCGCCGCTCCAGGGCCCCGATCTCGCCGCTGAGCAGATCTTTGGTGTTCACATGGCGCAGCTCCGGCAGCCAACGGCGGATGTAGTCGCCCTCGGCATCGAACTTGGAGGCCTGGGTGGCGGGATTGAAAATGCGCAATGGCTTGGGATCCATGCCGCTGCTGGCGCTCCACTGCCAACCGCCGTTGTTGGCGGCCAGATCACCATCCACCTCCAATTCCATGAAGGCGCGCTCACCCCAACGCCAGTCGCAGATCAGGTCTTTCACCAGGTACGAGGCCACGATCATGCGGCAACGGTTGTGCATCCAGCCGGTGGCATTGAGCGGACGCATGGCCGCATCAATGATCGGCATGCCGGTCTGACCCTCTTTCCAGAAGGCAAACCACTCCTGCTTGTTCTCCCAGGGGAACTGGCGCCACTGGGAGCGGTAAGGGCCATCGGCAAGTTCAGGGAAGTGGAACAACGCCTGCTGATAAAACTCGCGCCAGCCCAGCTCCTGCTCCCACACCGTGATCGCCTGGCGCTGCTCATCACTGCGGGCCAAGGGCTTGAGCTCCTGGGCCGCGCACCAGGCCTGGCGCGGGCTCACGGTGCCCACACTCAGGGCCGCACTGAGATACGACGTGCCCGCTTCGCCAGGAAAGTTGCGATCGGGCTCATAGGCCAACAGGGGGCCCTCCGCAAAGGCCGCCAACTGCTGGGCCCCAGCCGCTTCCCCCGGCCGGCAGGGGCATAACGCGCTGCCCGCAAAGCCGTGCTCCCCCCGCAAGCGCTCCAGGTGCTGCTGCCCTGCCGCGCAAAGCTGGCCCAGCTCACCCGTGCCAGCGCTGATCGTTGCCAGCATTTCGGCATCAAGATCGATTAAGCCACTGGGGGCCGCCACGGTGCGGGGCTCACTGCGCTCCACCTGGCCACGCCAGTTGCGCAGAAATGGCCCATAGACCCGATAGGGGTCCCCCGCCCCGGTTTTGAGCAGCTCTGGGGCCACCAGCAACTGATCCCAATCCACCAGCACCTTGCGCCCCTCGGCCTGCAGGGCCCGGGCCACCTGGCGATCGCGCTCGCGGGCATAGGGCTCCACATCGCGGCTCCAGACCACTGCCGCTGACTGCAGCAACCCCGCCAAGCGGGGCAGCAGCACCACCGGATCACCACTGAGCACCAGCAAGCGGCTCCCGGCTTCACGCCAGCGCTGCTGCAGTTCAACCAGGCTGTCCAGCAAGAACCACAACCGCGCCGGCGCCATCGGCGGCAATTCCGGTGGAGGTGTGATTAGGGCAGGATCCAGCACGTACAAGCCGGTCACCGCCGGGCCAAGCGCCATGGCGGCCTGCAGGCCGGTGTTATCAGCCAGGCGCAGATCGCGGCGATGCCAGAACAGGGTGGGAGCAGCAGCCATCAGATCCCCAAAAGCTGTTTGGCCCGGAACCAGGCCGTGACGCTCTTGCCATCAAGCCACTCCTCCCCCGAGGCCAAGCGGGTATCAAGCTCCGCTGGGCTCATCTGCACCACCTCCAGATCTTCGTCGTCATCACCAGCTGGGGGATTCTCCAGGGGGGTGAGCTGCCGGGCCAGGAAGCAGTGGATCACCTCATCGGAGTAGCCCGGGCAAGGGAGCATCGGACCAAGCGCATCCCAGCGAGCTGCGCTGTAGCCCGCCTCTTCACCCAGCTCCCGCTGCATTGATTCCAGCGGGTCTTCCCCCTCCTCCAGGGTGCCGGCAGGGAACTCCAGCAGCCGTGCCTGCACAGCAAAGCGGTATTGGCGCAGCAGCACCACCTGGCCGTCATCGGTGATCGGCACCGCCAGAGAAGCCCCTGGATGGCGGATGAGGCCAAAGGTGCCCTCCACTCCCATGGGCAAGCGGATGCGACTGCGCTCAAAGCGCAACTTGCGGGCATCAAGGCTCTCGAGCGTTTCCAACAACTGGAATGGCTCGGGGGGCGGCAGGGGCGCCATGGCGCACGAGGCAGCAATGGCGCCCAGCATGGCGGGTCAGGCCGGGTGATCGCTCCATTGATGGGAGCCCTCCATGGCAGCCAACAGGGGCTGCAGCACGAACGTCCGCAGATGCAGGCGCGGATGGGGCAGCTGCAACTGGGGATGGTCCACCCGCAGCTCCCCCCAAAACAGCAGATCGAGATCGAGCGTGCGCGGTCCCCAGCGCTGCTCAAGGCTGCGATTGCGGCCAAAGCGCTGCTCCAGGGCCTGCAACTGGCTCAGCAACTGCAGTGCCCTGGCCTGGGAGGGAGGCTCCGCCAGGCCCCGCAGCAGCACCACCGCGTTGAGATACGCGGGCTGGTCGGCCGGGCCACCCACCGGAGCTGTGCTGATCAAAGGCGACCAGTGCAGCACCAGCGAAGCGTCAGCCCAGTTCTGCAGCACCTCTGCCAGCAGGGGCCGCAGCGCCAGCAGGGTTTGACGGGGACTGCCAGCCGCACTGGGGAGATTGGCCCCGAGAGCCACAGCCAGAGCAGGCGGATCAAGCAGCAGCGGCGCCAATGCCCCAGGACAAACGCCCATCGTGACAAGCTGCCCAGCCAGCACAACAGAACCAGCCTCCTGGCTGCGATGCTGAGCCCCATGACTGCCGTTCCCACCGCCGCAGCCACGGTCCCTGCGGTATTTCCCCTGGCGGCCGTAACCGGCCACCCCACCTTGAAGCTGGCGCTGCTGCTGGCCGCCATCGATCCGGCCCTCGGTGGGGTGGTGATCGCCGGTGGGCGCGGCACCGGCAAATCCGTGCTAGCCCGCGGCCTGCACGCGCTGCTGCCCGCCGTCGAGATCATCGAGGGCAGCTGGAATGCGGAGCCCGATGGTGAGCAGCCCAGCAAGGTGATCCCGGCTCCCTTCGTGCAGGTGCCCCTGGGGGTCACCGAAGACCGGCTGGTGGGCTCGGTGGATGTGGCCCGCTCCCTGGCTGACGGCAAAACGGTGTTTCAGCCAGGCCTGCTGGCGGAGGCCCACCGGGGGGTGCTCTACATCGATGAGCTCAACCTGCTGGATGCCAATGCCCTCAACCTGCTGCTGGCTGCAGTGAGCTCGGGGGTGAACCAGGTGGAGCGGGAAGGGCTCAGCATTTCTCACCCCTGCAAGCCCCTGCTGATCGCCACCTACAACCCCGAGGAGGGGGCGGTGCGCGATCACCTGCTCGATCGCTTTGCCATTGCGCTCTCTGCGGATCAGCAGGTGAGCAACGCCGATCGGGTGAGCATCACAGAAGCCGCGATCAGCTATGCCGAAAACGGCGATGCCTTCCGCCGCCAGTGGCAGGAGGAGACCGATGCCCTCGCCACCCAGCTGCTGCTGGCGCGCCAGTGGCTGCCCGATGTGCAGATCAGCCGAGAGCAGATCGCTTATCTGGTGAATGAAGCCCTGCGCGGCGGCGTGGAAGGCCATCGCGCTGAGCTCTACGCCCTGCGTGTGGCCCGTGCCCATGCCGCCCTGCAGGGGCGGGATCAGGTGGAAGCCGAAGACCTGCAGTTGGCGGTGCGCCTGGTGATTGCGCCGCGCGCCAAATTCCAGCCCCCACCGGAGGATCAGCAGCAACCACCACCGCCGCCACCACCGCCACCGGGGGAGAACGAGGAGGAGCCCGATCCGCCGGAAAACCAGGACGACAACACCGAGGAGGACGAGCCAGACGAACCCGATGATCCGGAAACCGATTCGCCCCCGAGCGTGCCGGAGGAGTTCATGCTCGATGCCGAATCAATCGCCCTCGACCCCGAGTTGCTGCAGTTCCAGAGCAGCACCAATCGTGCCGCCAGCAGCGGTTCCCGCGGTGTGGTGCTGAGCGACAGCCGTGGCCGTTATGTGCGCCCAGTGCTGCCCCGTGGGCCGGTGCGGCGGATTGCAGTGGATGCCACCCTGCGGGCAGCGGCGCCCTACCAACGCGCTCGCCGCGAACGGGAACCCCATCGCAAGGTGATCGTTCAAGACGGCGATCTACGCGCCAAACAGCTGCAGCGCAAAGCAGGTGCTCTGGTGATTTTCCTGGTGGATGCCAGCGGGTCAATGGCACTCAATCGCATGCAAAGCGCCAAGGGTGCGGTGTTACGCCTGCTCACTGAGGCTTACGAAAACCGCGATGAGGTGTCACTGATTCCCTTCCGCGGTGAACAGGCTGAAGTGCTGCTGCCCCCCACCCGCTCAATCACAGCTGCAAAACGGCGCTTGGAAACCATGGCCTGCGGCGGCGGGAGCCCCCTGGCCCACGGTCTGGCCCAAGCTGCACGGGTGGGGGCCAATGCTCTGCAAACCGGCGAACTCTCCCAGGTGGTGGTGGTGGCGATCACCGATGGTCGCGGCAATGTGCCTCTGGGCCGTTCCCTGGGTCAGCCCCAGGTTGAAGGTGAGGAACCGGTGGATCTCAAGCAGGAGCTCAAGGATGTGGCCAGCCGCTATCAGCAGCTGGGCTTGCAGTTGCTCGTCATCGACACTGAGCGCAAGTTCATTGGCAGCGGCATGGGCAAGGATCTGGCTCAAGCTGCAGCAGGCCGCTACGTGCAACTGCCCAAGGCCAGTGATCAGGCCATCGCCGCGATTGCACTGGAGGCTTTGAATCGCTGATCAGGTGGAATCTGAGGGAACCGACTGCGGTTCCCTTTTGATCGCTGGATACAGCTCATCAAAGAACTTGCCCAGCCCAACGGTGACGCTGCGCAGACCATTGATGAAATCTGGATCACCGCTGAGTTGTTCCACATCAGCACCAATGGCATCCAGCTTGCGGGTGAGCTGCTCTGCATTGCTCACCGTTTGCTTGAGCTCATGCAAAGTTTTGGGGTTGTCGAGGCTGCCGATCACGCTGGATGCGTGAGCAGTGGCGGCATTGAGATTACTCACCATCGGCGAAGCCTCTTCCACCGTGCGCTTGAGCTCAGCGATTAATTCCTCTGCCTTCTCGGCCATGGAGGAAAAATCCTCAGATGTTTTGGTCAGGGCCGTCAGGGTGGTGGAGCCCTTACTGATCAACTTGTCTTGCTCCGCTTGGGTGAGCAGGCTTTCCATCAGCCCCATCACTGTGGAAAGGCTGGGGGTGGGCTGACCCGTGAGTTGATCGCCCTGACAGATCAAGCGAGTGGAATTGCAACCGGGATCGGTGGGGCCTGCGCTGGTGCCAGCCACTGCGATGGACCCAACCGTTTCCAACGCCACCTGAGGGTTACCACCAAGCAGCGAACCACTGCGAATCTGGGCTGTAATCGGGCGATAGAGCTTGAGAGCCGGATTGGTGATCTGAGCCCTGACCAACACCGAACCGGCTTGAGGGGTCACGGCTTCCACCGATCCCACGGGCACCCCCTGATAAGTGACCACACTCTGGGGGGCCAAACCAGCGGCATCTTTAAAACTCAGCTGAAAAGCCCAGGTCTTCTTGCCAAAAACCACGCCGCTTAACCAGAACCACAGCCCTAACCCACCCAGCAGGGCAGCCAGCAGAGAAAATCCGATCGTGGCCTCTCGAACACTGCGACGCATCAGCTGATCACAGCTCCTGGGGCTGCATTGGTCCGCTGAGGCTAGCCGTTCTGAACTGAACCACATAGGGGTTGTCAGCACAGCGGAAGGCCTCCACGGAGCCCTGCCAGCGCAGTTGACCGCCATACAGCAGCACCACCTGCGTGGCGGAGCGCTCGATCGTGCTCAGCACATGGCTCACCACCACGGAGCTCCCGCGACTCAAGTGGGTGGTGGTGACCATCAGATCCTCAATGCGCGTGGATGCCACAGGATCCAACCCCGCCGTTGGCTCATCAAAGAGCAGTAAGGGCTTCCCGGAATCGGTTTCAGGGTTGTCGATCATGGCCCTGGCAAAGCTCACCCGCTTCTGCATGCCTCCGGAGAGTTCTGCGGGCATCAGCTGCTCCGTGCCGGCCAAGCCCACCGCCTCAAGGCAGCGGGCCACCCTCTGGCGGATCTCTGGCTCCGGCAACTGGCCATGGCGATAAAGCAGAAAACCCACGTTCTGAAGCACTGAGAGCGAGCCCAGGAGCGCAGGGTTCTGCGACACCAGGCGCACATCAGGAGGCTGAAGTTGATCGAGGCGCAGATAGTCCTGGCGCTGGCCAAAGAGGTGAAGCTCCCCAGAACTGGGCAGCTCCAAACCAGCCAGCAAGCGCAGGATTGTGGTTTTACCCGCTCCAGAGGGGCCCACGATGGCCAGGCTCTGACCTGCTTCAAGGCGCAGATCAATCCGATCAAGGATGGTGCGCTCACCCCGTTTGAGGGTGAGATTGCGCATTTCCACCACCGGCGCTGCCGCCAATGGTGTGGATGCGGAGGGAGGACAGACCTGGCTCATCTCCTTACAGTGCCGGGTTGATGCTGCCTTAGCCAGCGAGATGCGTCAGCCAGCCGGTGACCACTCCCGCCGTGACGAGCTGATGCAGCGCTCCAGGCGCGCTGTTCGATGGCTCCAACCTGGCCTGGTGGTGAAGCGCTGGGTGCTCACCTCCGCCCTGGGTTTTGTGCTGGCACTGCTGGGCGCAGCCATCTGGGCAGACCTCAAACCGATTTACTGGACCCTCACCACGATTGAGGATCTGCTGCGGCTTCTGGCTGGAGCTGGCCGCGAGTTCACCGGACCGCTTGTGCTGCTGCTTGGTGGCGTATTGATGCTGCTGGGCCAGAGCCGCAGCTTTGGCTCGATTCAAAAAGCCCTGGCCCCCCAAAAAGACACCGCCTTGGTGGATGCGCTGCTGGCCCAGCGGCGCCTGAACCGAGGGCCCAACATCGTGGCCATTGGTGGCGGCACTGGCCTTTCCACATTGTTGAGTGGCCTCAAGCGCTACAGCGGCAACCTCACAGCGATCGTGACCGTCGCTGACGACGGCGGTAGCAGCGGCGTGCTGCGGCGGGAGCTTGGGGTTCAGCCTCCCGGGGATATCCGCAATTGCCTGGCAGCCCTGGCCAATGAGGAGCCCCTGCTCACTCGCCTGTTCCAATACCGCTTCACAGCAGGCGCTGGGCTTGAAGGCCATAGCTTCGGCAATCTTTTCCTCTCAGCGCTCACGGCGATCACCGGCAATCTGGAAACCGCCATCACCGCCAGCAGCAAAGTGTTAGCGGTCCAGGGCCAGGTGGTGCCCGCCACAAGCGCCGATGTGCGCCTGTGGGCCGAGCTGGAAGATGGCCGCAGGCTTGAAGGGGAATCCTGCATCGGCCACGCCGATAGCCCAATCGTGCGGCTTGGTTGCACCCCGGCCCGTCCAGCAGCGCTGCCTCGGGCCGTGGAAGCCATCGCCCACGCTGATTTGATCGTACTCGGCCCAGGCAGCCTCTACACCTCGCTCCTGCCCAATCTGCTGGTACCAGATCTGGTGAATGCCATCAATCGCTCAGATGCACCGCGGATTTACATCTGCAATTTGATGACACAACCCGGCGAAACCGATGGGCTTGATGTGGGCGGCCACTTGAGGGCGATTGAAGCCCAATTGGCCACCCTCGGAGTGGAAGCGCGCCTCTTTGATGCCGTTCTGGCTCAAGATTCCCTGCCTGAAGGACCTGAACTGGAGTATTACAAGGCGCGCGGAGCTGATCCCGTGCTCTGCGATGTGGAAACGCTTAGCCGCAGCGGCTATCGGGTGATGCTGGCCTCCATGCAGGGCAACCAGCAGCGCAGCCAGGGCAGAGCCAGTAAAGGCACGCTTCGCCATGATCCCCGCAGCCTGGCACTCGCTGTGATGCGCTTTTATCGCAACACAAAAACGCAAAAATAAAAATCTCCAGGAACGGAATCAAGCTCTACGATGAAAGTGATTTACCCCTTGAGCAGCTCTTCCATCACATATGCCAATGCCAATAAATAACTAACTGAGCTCCCCTTGGGCCCGCGAGAGCCAAAAAAAGCAAGAGTCTTTAGTTTATACAAAAAACTTGTTTTGATAATTGAAGGGCGCATGCATACCGACTTGGCCCCCTCAAGGATTTGCCCAAAGACACATAAAGACTCGTCATTCGAATTACCTTTATACATTTCCAATACAGCAACAACATTAGATCCGACTGATCTCCAGCGCGACACCCCCCATGATCGCTGCTCATGATTAACATGAATGAGGGAGGAAGAGGGCATTTGCCTCAAATTTCCACCAGCCTTGATCAAGGCAACAGGCAAGACCAAGTCCCACCAAGGCATTCCAAATGTCAACCCGGATGGCAAAAATCCAATAGCCTTTTCAAGTAATTCCCGAGAAACAACTATTGCATCAATTCCATGTTCATAGGTGGCCTCGCGCGACAACTCAGACAATGAAACATGAGTCAACTCTATAACATTACTCAGCGCCGGCACATCTAGCCGCCTACCAATCCAGAAATCAGAACAAGAGCAACTTCGAGCACCACTCACTTCCGACAGCAAAAATTCAGGATGAAGAACAATATCGGCATTGATCAACATGACGCGCTCCCCGACACAAGTTCCACTCAAGATGCCCCTGATCATTCCCTCCAAGTTTGGAAGATAAGCTGGCGCCTCAATATCTACTGTTGAATCTACAGCTATCAAACTTAAGGACGAGGAATCCTCAAACTGAAACCTATCCCCATCAGCAAGGCCTACTCCCCTCAATTCAAAATCAGTGTTTATACTTTTTGGAGTGAGCCCAACAGCGCACCATGACCTATAAGCGCACAAACGGATATCAACAGTCTGATCCTTTTCACAATCTTTTCTACGAAGCAAAGGGCGAAGCGGCATGGACGTAAAGGCCAACATCAGGGCTTCCACCTCAATACAACCAACTGTACTCCTCTAAAGCCTGACAAGAGCAGCACCACAAGGAACCACCAACTCAAGAGGAAGAAAAATCAACCCGATTGCCTGCAAAAAAGAACACACAGCAAGCTAGAATCTGCTAAGCACAGAATTACCTGATACCTCAGTAATCTCGAAGAAACCAAGCAATGCCTAGCACCACCCTCCTGGAAAGCTTGAAACCAATTCCATTCAATAATGGACTAGTCAGAATTGGCTCATCACAAGACGGAGGATATTTATCACCAGATGATCTCCAGGGGCTACAAGCTTGCTTTTCACCTGGAGCCGAGAATCGCAAAACCTTTGAGGATGATCTTTCTTTAAATCACAACATTCCATGCCATATCTGCGATTTTTCAAGTAATCACGATAGCTTCCAAACACCGCTTATTCCCGGACTACAAACTTTTGAGAAAGTGTGGTTGTCAAGCCACACGTCACAGACATCCATGCGCCTACAAGACTGGGTCAAACTTAGAGCACCCGGCACAAGCGACTTAATCCTCCAGCTTGATATCGAGGGAGGTGAATACGAAATCCTCGAAGCCTCCCCACAGGAGTTACTCGATCGATTCCGAGTTATCATTATCGAGCTTCACGACCTAGACAAAATACTACTCAACCCCCAAAATAACGACCGAGAGATAAAGGCACTTCAAAAGCTGTTTTATTCGCACATCTGCGTGCATGCACATCCCAACAATTGCTGCGGAGAGACACTAGATCCCTTTTCCAAGATGAATATTCCAAATACCCTTGAAGTCACGTTGCTCCGAAAAGACAGACTGAGTGATATCAGCTCATCTCTAAAAAAGAACAGCAAGTATCATTTGCTGCCACATCCATTAGACATAGCAAGAAGCGTCAAACACCATCCTCCTATTCATTTAAATAGTTTTTGGATTAACAAGCACCTTAAACGGCATCCTTTATCTCATCTAAGAATTGCCGCAGACTGGATTGACTTTTTTATCAAAAAGCCAATCTACACAGGACTTAGAACCAAATTACGGAAACTACTCAAAACACATCAACAATAATTATTAGTAATTAACTATGTGCCTACGCCTAGAAGCAAATTGAACAACGACATAACTGATAAAAGCTGAAGAAGCTACTGATCCACCGAATGCCGCCACGCAGAGTGAAAAACTCTTTACCAAGAGGCTAGAATTATACAATAAATAAATCACTCCAACTGGAAATGCTGACAATATAAAAGGAAGCATCAAATCTTTTGAGATCCATTGCTTTAGCTCCCCCGAAAGAATGCCGACAAAAAGTCGAGGAACTGCAAAGACAAGCCCTATTAAAGCATAAATCAACCAACTCCAAGCAGCCCCATCAGTAGCAAACCTAAAAGTTGCATAAAGCTGGACAGGCACATAAACTACAGCTGACAACAAACTATAATTCAGCCAATACTTGGTAGAACCTTCAGCGTACCGTGCATATACAGGAAGCATCTGCATATAAAGAATGGAATTCCCCACAAGAAGCACAAGGAATGCATCTAAAAACTGTTGACTCATAAGGCTTTGAGCCTGAATAGAAACTTGATAAAGTGGAAAGGCAAATACAGTCACACTCATCAATACAGCGAAAATTAAACAGCCAATCAATGTCGACGCTCGATGAAACAGAGCCTTGAATTGTTTTCTATTACCACTAAATGAATACTGACAAAGGCGAGGATAAACAACATTAACAATAGGCATCACTGCATATGCAATACCGGCAGCCATTGTTGAAACAAAAGAGTAATATCCAAAATCAGATTGGGACAATAAACTTGCAACCGATATCTTGTCTGCCTGAAGAATAAAGAAAGAGGCCGCAGCAGTCAAAATCAATGATCCGCCAAACTTGACGTCATGATGATCAAAGACAGTCTTAAATGAAGCTGGCTTTATTCGTGCAAAATCTAGCCCCAAGCGAACATAGCAAATAAAGATCAAGGATAATATCGACACAGCCATGGAAAGTATTTGCCATGCGAAATATAAGTCAATATCAGGACGCCAGTTCAGCACAACTGCACACCCAACAGATTTCAGGGTCGCCACTATGGCAAGCACACTGTTAAGCTCAACCTGACATTGAAGTCCTGCCAGGCAAGACTTATAGAAGTTATTGATACTGTTAAAAACCAACAACAATGCAATTAGGGCAGAAGAGACCCAGCCACTCCCTAATCCACTTTGATCAACAAAGGAGGCATGAGACCACGACCAAAAGATTGATTTCATAGGAAATACAAACAACACGGCCCATAAACAAGCAGCAAGCAGCATTAAAAGCTCTGAGGAGCGCAAATACAAAGAAAGGGAATGCAGTGAAAGTGAGCGCCCTACATATCCCGACATTTTCCGGGACATTAATGAATGAAGTCCATTATCAAAAATTGAAAGGCCTGCCTGCATGAGGGCTGCAAGACCAATCACTGCATACCCTGAAGCACCAAGCCTTTCTACATAGAAAGGAATAAATGCAAAAGACATCAAAACTGCCCAAAACTGGCCAGCTGTACTTGCAATAACGCTGATTTTTAAATTATTAAACAAACTTCAGGCGATCAACCGCAGACAGCATGGAAAATTAAACCAAAGTGCTCCACTAATACGCATCCTGCAGCTCATAAAAGTCGGGCTGCACATAGTCCTTGCGCAAGGGATACCCCACCCAGTCTTCAGGCATCAACAGCCGCTTGGGATGGGGATGGCCGCTGTACTGAATGCCAAACAAGTCAAAGGTTTCGCGCTCTTGCCAATCGGCACCACGGAACAGTGGATACAACGACGGCACGGTGAGATCCCCATCACGGGGGAGCGACACCTCCAAACGCACTTCTGAGGCAGACGAGCCATCACTGCCACCCACCTGAACCAAGTGGTAGAAGCTCACCAAGGGCTCACCGGGACCCTCGTCATAGCCACCCTGCACTTGCAGATAATCAAAACCCTGGGATTTCAGCGCCGTGGCCACAATCGGCAAGGCCAGTGGCTCAACACCAATGCGCTCAACACCAAGATGATCTGCAGGCAAAAGCTGATGGTCAAACCCTTGATTCGTCAGCCACGCTGACCAAGGCCCTGCCTGAGGAGCTTCAGGAACACTGCTAGCGGCGGAATCACTCATGACTGAACCGAAACGGTGGACTTGGCTGGGGTGAGATTCAGAGGGGAAACCTCTTCGGCAGCGGCCAACGCCTGCTGCTGGGTTTCCGCACGCAAATAACGGCCATCAACAATGGGCTGCATGGCTGTCATGGAGTGCTCCACCGTGCAATAGCGGTGGGTTTGTCCTTGCTTGTCACGCTCCACAACCGATTCATCACCCACCTTCTTGCGCAGCTTGATCACCGCATCAAAAATGGCCTCCGGGCGCGGCGGACAACCAGGGAGATAGAGATCGACAGGGATCAGCTTGTCCACACCACGCACTGCGGTGGTGGAATCAGCAGAAAACATGCCTCCAGTGATCGTGCAAGCCCCCATAGCGATCACATACTTCGGTTCTGGCATCTGTTCATAGAGGCGCACCAGAGCAGGCGCCATTTTCATGGTGACGGTACCGGCAACGATCAGAAGGTCCGCTTGGCGCGGACTGGAGCGGGGCACCAGACCAAAGCGATCGAAATCAAAACGAGAGCCGATCAGGGCAGCGAATTCGATGAAGCAACAGGCCGTGCCATAGAGCAGCGGCCAGAGGCTGCTGAGACGCGCCCAGTTATGGAGATCATCCAGGCTGGTGAGAATGACGTTCTCTGAGAGGCCACTGGTGACCTCAGGAGCACCAACAGGGCCGCAGCTGGCAGCGCGGAGATCCCTGATGGCATCAACAGGAGATGAATTGATGGGGGTCAGGCTCATAACAAATCAGCTCCACTCAAGGGCGCCCTTGCGCCAGGCATAGGCCAATGCCACAACCAGGATGGCAATGAACACCAAGGCCTCGATGAAGGCCAGCAAACCCAAGCGATGAAAGGCCACCGCCCAGGGGTAAAGGAACACAGTCTCCACATCAAAGATGACGAAGACCAACGCAAACATGTAATAGCGAATATTGAACTGAATCCAGGCGCCACCCACAGGCTCCATCCCTGACTCATAGGTCAGGCGACGCTCCCCCTGACGGGAGCGGGGCGCAACGATCACGTTGGTGACGAGAGCCAACACCGGGACTGCCGCAGCGATCAACAGGAAGCCCAGGAAGGCGTCATACCCGGGAAGAACGAACATGTGGGGCGCACCCCCTCCGCAAGTTGGGGGCAGTCTGACACTGCCTGCAGACAAACTGGATAGAGTGCCGCCGCCGCGACGGGATTCTCAGGATGGACCAGGATCCGACGACACCGAATGAGGTGGTGGTGGAGGCGTCGACAGCGACGCCAGAGCCAGTCGAGAACCCAGACACCCACCGCTTTGAATGCCGCAGCTGCGGTTTCGTCTACGACCCTGGCGAGGGCATCAAGAAGTACGGCATTGCCCCGGATACCCCTTTTCTGAGCCTGGATGCGGTCAGCTTCCGCTGCCCCGTATGTCGCAGCAAGGTGGCTGCTTTCCGCGATATCGGCCCCCGGGACAAGCCAAGCGGCTTTGAGGAAAACCTCCAGTTCGGCTTGGGGGTCAACACCCTCACACCCGGTCAGAAGAACGTGCTGATTTTTGGTGGCTTTGCCCTGGCCATCGCCTTCTTCCTTTCCCTGTATTCCCTGCGCTGATGACCTTGTTACGCCCACTGTTGAGCCTGGCGCTCAGCCTCACCTTGGCCTTTGGTCTGGGAGGTTGCGTTACCACCAGCCTGCCCATGGCACCCGCCAGCCCTTGGAACGCCATTGAACTGGACAACAACGCCTCCGCGCTGGATGTGGCCTTCACCGATGCCAATCACGGCTTTTTGGTGGGCAGCAACCGGCTGGTGATGGAAACCAACGACGCCGGTGCCAGCTGGGAGCAGCGGGAGCTCGACCTGCCCGCTGATGAAAACTTCCGACTCATCAGCATTGCCTTCAACGGCGATGAGGGCTGGATCGCTGGCCAACCAGGGTTGCTTCTGCACAGCAACGATGCCGGTCGTAACTGGAATCGCCTGCTTCTTGACACCAAATTGCCTGGCGATCCGTACCTCATTACTGCCCTTAGTAACAAAAGTGCTGAGCTAGCCACCAATGTGGGGGCGATCTACCGCACCTCCGATGCGGGCAAGAGCTGGCAGGCCGAGGTGAGCGATGCGGCCGGTGCTGTGCGCGATTTGCGCCGCGCCACTGACGGCCGCTACGTCAGCGTCAGCAGCCTGGGCAACTTCTTCTCCACCTGGACTCCAGGTGATAGTGCCTGGCAAGTCCACCAGCGCGTCAGCAGCCAACGTCTCCAGAGCATGGGCTTCCAGCCCGAAGGCCCCCTGTGGATGGTGACCCGCGGCGCCCAAATGCGTTTCAACCCGAACGCTGCTGATCCAGAGGATTGGAGCAAGCCCGTGATTCCGATCACCAATGGTTATGGCTACCTCGACATGGCCTGGGATCCCCAGGGACACATCTGGGCCGGCGGTGGCAACGGCACCCTGCTGGTGAGTGACGACAACGGCAGCAGCTGGCAGAAAGACCCTGTTGGCAGCGCCACCCCCAGCAATTTCAATCGCCTGGTGTTTCTGCCTGGCGGCAAGGCCTTTGCCCTTGGTGAGCGGGGTGCCCTGCTGCGCTGGGTGGGCTGACACTCTGTAACTGTGGCGTCAGTTCCCTGGCGCCACCCCTTAATATCGCTGAGCTGATCAGGGAGTTGCGATGGCCGCCGGTTCAACCGGGGAACGTCCGTTCTTCGAAATCATTACGAGCATTCGCTATTGGGTGATCCATGCCGTCACCCTTCCGGCCATTTTTCTCGCGGGCTTCATGTTCGTGAGCACCGGACTGGCCTACGACGCCTTTGGCACACCTCGACCGGACAGCTATTTCCAAGCTGCTGACGTGAAGGCTCCTGTGGTGAGCCAGCGCTTCGACAGCAAGGCCCAGCTTGACCTGCGTCTCAAGAACTGAGTTTTGCCATGACCTCGACTCCGTCTTCCACAACGCCGCGCAATTACCCGATCTTCACGGTGCGCTGGCTTTCCCTGCATGCACTTGGCATCCCCACGGTTTTCTTCCTGGGTGCCCTGGCTGCCATGCAGTTCGTTCGTCGCTGATCCCATCTGCCATGCAGCGCAATCAAAATCCCAACAACCTGCCGGTTGAGCTGAATCGCACCAGCCTCTACCTGGGTCTGCT
>JAYKHZ010000041.1:0-28300 GCA_035286165.1 Synechococcus sp. | reverse complement strand
CCGTGCGCTGCTGGTCCCGTTGCAGATCCAGCAGCAGGTTCTGCATCTCGCAGCGGATCAGGGGATCAAGCGCCGAAAACGCTTCATCCATCAGCAGGATCGGTGGATCGATGGCCAGGGCGCGGGCAAGTCCCACCCGCTGCTGCATGCCACCGGAGAGCTGTTGCGGTCGGCTGTGCAGTTCGTGGCCCAGCCCCACCCTCTCCAGCGCCTGGCGGGCCCGCTCGAGCCGTTGTGCCCGTGGTATCCCGGCCACCTCCAGGCCGAAGGCGGCGTTTTCAAGCGCGCTGCGCTGGGGAAACAGCGCAAAGGATTGGAACACCATGGCCATGGTGCTGCGGCGCAGGTGTTGAAGCTTTTGGCTTGGTGCTGCAGGCAGCCTCTGGCCGTTGATCTCCACCGTGCCTGCTGAGGGGCTGATCAGCCCGTTGATCATGCGCAGCAGCGTGGATTTTCCCGAGCCCGAGAGCCCCATCAGCACGAAGATTTCGCCGGGCTCCACCGTGAGGCTCACATCCCGGATGGCGGCGCTGCAGCCGCTGCGCTTGCGCACCTCCTGGGCCGGTTCCCCAGCCTGCAGGGCTGCGAGCGCATGGGCGCTGCCCTTGCCATACACCTTCCAGATCTGCGTGAGCGCAATCTGCGGCACAGGGAAGCAGCGCGTACCCGGAAACTAACCACGAAGTCGAGCCTGCGCCGCCGCCGCTGGCTAAGCCTGGAGAGCACCCCTGAGGGCTGGGCCGGTGATTCTGGTGATGGCGGCCACGGGCATGTTCGGCCGCCAGGTGGTGCAGGCCCTGGCGCAGCAGGGGGTGCCGGTGCGGGCCACCGGCCGCTCGCTGGCCAGCCTTGAGCCGTTGCGGGCGCCTGGGGTGGAGCTGATGGCGGCCGATATGGATGATCCGGCGTCCCTCCAGCCCTTGATGCAGGGGGTGGATCGGGTGCTGGTGAATGCCCCCATGGATGGGCGCAAGCAGCAGCGCGAGTGCCATGTGATCGAGGCGATGGTGCGCGCTGGTGCCCAGGCCCAGGCGGTGCTGCTCACCGGTGGGGTGGAGCACAACGATGCCCTTGGTGATGCCGGCCGGGCTGTGGAGCAGGCCATGCGCGACTCCCAGCTGCCCTGGACCACCGTGGGGCCGCAAACGGTGATGGAGTCGAACTTCTATCCCTTCCGCGATCTGATCGTGAGCGACAGCCTCCTGCTCTCCTGTGTGGGAGAGGCCGAGGTGGGATTTGTGGCGCTGGAGGATGTGAGTGCCGCCTTTGCAGCGGTGCTCACCGCTCCGGTGGAGCTGCACCACGGCCGCGACTACGTGATCACGGGCCCGCAGGCGGTGAGTTTCACCGCCGTTGCCGAGGCGGCCTCAGCGGCGTTGGGCCGGACCATCCGCTACCAGGACATGCCGCGCCAGGCCTTCGTTGAGTTGCTGCTCAATGAAGCCGGTTATGACCCGGCCACCCTGGAGATCGAGGTGATGTGCCACCTCGATGCCTTCCGCGCCGGCCAGGCCAGCCGCATCACCACTGATTTCCGCCAACTCACCGGGCGCAACCCCACCAGCGTGGCCCAGTGGTGGCAAGCCAACGCTGCTTATTTCCTCAGCTGAAGCCGAGTCAGCTCAGGCTGCGATCAGGCCGGAGTGGCGCAGCAGTGCATCGGCCGAGGGGCTGCGGCCACGGAAGCGCTCGAACACATCGGCTGGAGCTTCACTGCCGCCAAGGCTCAACACGGTGGCGCGGAAGCGGCGACCGGTGTCCTGCACCGCCTGTTCGTCATCAAGGCCGGCATCTTCAAAGGCCGCAAAGGCATCGGCGCTGAGCACCTCAGCCCACTTGTAGCTGTAGTAGCCAGCGGAATAGCCACCGGCAAAAATGTGCCCGAAGCTGCACAGCAGGGCGTCCTCCTCCAGCAGCGGCAGCACCGTTGTGGTTTCTGCCACCTGGCGGCGCAGGCCCTCGGGGCTGATGCCCGCATCAGCCCGCCAGGTGGCGTGCAGGCGTAGGTCGGTGAGGGCCAGGTGCACCTGGCGCAGGGTCGCTGAGCCGGCCATGAAGGTGCGGGCCTGCAGCAGTTTCTGCCGTTCGCTCTCGGGCAAGGGCTCACCGCTCTGCCAGTGGCGCGCAATGGCATCGAGGGTGGGGCCGTCGTAGCACCAGTTCTCCATGAACTGGCTGGGCAGTTCCACGGCATCCCACTCCACACCGTTGATGCCTGCGGCTTCGGGTTGCTCCACGGTGGTGAGCATGTGCTGCAGGCCGTGGCCGAATTCGTGGAAGAGGGTTTCCACCTCATCAAAGCTCATCAGGCTGGGGGCATCCCCCACAGGTGGCGTTTGGTTGCAGATCAGATAGGCCACCGGCAACACCAACTCGCCGTTGCTGCTGCGCTGCCGCCCGAGGCATTCATCCATCCAGGCACCACCGCGCTTGCTGCCGGGGCGGCTGTAGGGGTCGAGGTAGAAGGCGGCCAGGGGTGCGCCGCTGCTGGCATCACTGACGCGGAAGAAGCGCACATCGCTGTGCCATAGCGGGGCTTCCCCATCGGCAGCGCTGATGCGGATGCCAAACAGGCGCTGGCACAGGCCAAAGAGGCCATCGAGCACCTGGGGCAGGGGGAAGTAGGGGCGCAGGGCCTCGCTGTCGAGGTCAAAGCGCTGCTGGCGGCGCTTTTCAGCCCAGTAGCTCAGGTCCCAGGGCTCGAGCTCGCTGCCGGCCAGGGTTGTGAGGTCCTTGAGTTCCGCTTGAGCCGCGCTGATGGCTGGGGCGCGCAGGTCTTCGAGCAGCTGCTCCACCGATGCCACCGATGGGGCCATCTTGCTGGCCAGGCTCACCTCGGCCCAGTTGCGGTAGCCCAGCAGTTCGGCTTTCTCCTGGCGCCGCTTGAGGATGTCGGCCACCAGATCCTTGTTGCCCTCATCGGCGCGGCTGATGAACGCCCGGTAGGCCTG
Source organism: Synechococcus sp. (assembly GCA_035286165.1). Taxonomy (GTDB): domain Bacteria; phylum Cyanobacteriota; class Cyanobacteriia; order PCC-6307; family Cyanobiaceae; genus RCC307. Next base: position 25,349 of record JAYKHZ010000041.1, on the reverse strand, counting down.
CTCCCGCAAATCGCGGCGATCGGCGAAGCGCAGGAAGGGGCCGTAGCGGGGATGGTCGAGCCCCAGCAACCAGGGACCTGCCGCTGCGGTGGCCCCATCGTGTCCTTGCTGGCGGGCCGCATCCGCCAGGAGTTCCAGCAGGCTGGAGGGGCAGCCGGCCACCTCCTCCGGCTTGCTGAGCAGCAGCTCCCAGGCCGCCGTGGCATCCAGCACGTTGTTGCTGAAGCGGGTGCTCAAGGCGCTGAGCTCCTCACTGAGCTGGTTGAAGCGTTGCTGTTCCTCGCCGCTCAGACCAACGCCGCGCAGCTGCATGCCCAGCCGTTCCTGGGCAACGATGCGCTGCTGACAGCGATCGAGTGATTCGGCCTGCGCTTCGAGCTGCTCAAGGGCGTTGTAGATCGGTTGCGATTGGCCCAGGCGGCTGGAGAAGCGCACCACCGCAGCCTGCTGTTGTTCATGGGCTTCCCGCAGCTCAGGGGTGTTGCACACCCCAAGCAGGTGGCCCACCACGCCCCAGCTCCAGCGCAGCCGCTCGCCGAGCCGTTGCAGTGGAGCCATCAACTGATCCCAGCTGCTGCTGCCCCCCTGCGTCAGGGAGGTTTCGAGCGCTTCCAGTTGCTGCTCGAGCTCAGCAAGCAGCTGGGGCATGGCCTCACCCACCGCCTCCGGGCTGATGGCCTGGTAGTTCGGCAGCCCTTCACCGCGCAGCAGTTCTGCCGAGGGGGAGAGGGTCTGGGGCATGGACGCTTAACCGACGGAACTGGACGTTAATTGGAGAGCGGCCACCAATGTGTTGTGAAGTTGGCCGGCGATGCCATCGGTGGTGGCGTCGTAGAGGCTGGTGGCCAGGCGTGGCCAGAAGCCGATCAACAAGGTGGGCACCACCAGCACCAGAGCGATGGTGAGTTCCCGCGGGCGCATGTCGCCCACCATGGCCAGAGCTGGGATGCGGGGGCCAAAGAACACGCGGCGGCACATGCTCAGCAGGTACATCGGGGTGAGCACCAAGCCGATGGCGGCGAGCACCACGGTGACCACCCGGAAGGTGGGGGTGAAGGCCTCGTTGCTGGTGATGCCAAGGAAGACGGTGATCTCGCTGACGAAGCCGCTCATGCCAGGCAGAGCCAGTGAGGCCAGGCAGGTGACCACAAAAAGAGCAAAGGTGATCGGCAGCACCTTGGCCAGGCCACCCATGTTGGGAATCGAGAGGGTTTTGGTGCGCTCGTAGAACACGCCGGTGACAAAGAACAGGCCGGCGGCGATCAGGCCGTGGCTGATCATCTGCAGCATGGCTCCGCTGAGGCCGAGGTCGTTCACCGCGGCGATCCCCAGCAGCACAAAGCCCATATGGCTCACCGAACTGCAGGCGATGCGCCGTTTGACGTTGTCCTGGGCGAACGCATTGAGGGCGCCGTAGACCACATTGACGATGCCGAGCACCATCAGGGCCGGTGCCAGTTGCAGGTGGATCTCAGGCAGCATCTGCACGTTGAAGCGCAGCAGGGCGTAACCGCCCATCTTCAGCAGCACGCCCGCTAGCAGCATGGAGATCGGCGCATTGGCTTCCCCGTGGGCATCCGGTAGCCAGGTGTGCAGCGGGAACATCGGCAGCTTCACGCCAAAGCCGATCAGGAAGCCGAGATAACAGAGCAGGCCAAAGGTGCCGCTGTAGCTGCGGGAGGCCAGCTCGGCCATGTTGAAGGTGAAGGTGTCACCGCTGAAGGCCAGGGCCAGGCCGCTGATCAGGATCAGCAGCGATGCGGTGGCGGTGTAAAGGATGAATTTGGTGGCGGCGTACTGGCGCCGCTGACCGCCCCAGATGGCAATCAGCAGATAGACCGGCACCAGCTCGAGCTCCCAGGCCAGGAAGAACAGCAGGAAATCCTGGGAGAGGAACACCACGGCCTGGGCCGTGGCCTGGGCCAGCAGCAGGGCGAAGTAGAGCCTGGGGTTGCGTTCAATCGTCCAGCTGGCGGCCACGGTGAGCAGGGTCACCAGGCCGCTGAGCAGCACCAGGGGCGCGGCGATGCCATCGGCCGCAAGCGACCACTCCAAGCCGATGGCGGGCAGCCAGTTCACGCGCTCCACCATCTGGAGCGTGCCCAAGGCGGGATCGAAGTGGCGGCTGAACGACCACAGCATCAGCCCCAAATCGGCGAGCAGCGTGGTGAAGGCCACCCAGCGGCAAGCCTTTTGCAGGCTGGCCGGGAGTAGAACCAAAACAAGAACGCCGACCAGCGGCAACAGCACGATCAGGCTGAGATCCACAGGCCGACCTACTCAGGATTGGACTCAACTTATCAGTTGAGAGTCGAAGGCTTGAGTAGATCTACTCAGCCTTGCGCCAGCGGCTGCCGCCGGTCTGCAGCTTCAGCGGCAGGGCACGGGAGCCCACACCGTGGCTCTCCCAGGTTTTGGCCATCGCTTCAGCCACCGCTTCCCCTTTGGCGGGAGGGCAGAGGGCCAGCAGGCTCGGACCAGCGCCGCTGATCACGCAGCCCCAGGCACCCGCGGCGATCGCCGCTTTGCGCACGTCACTGCCGCCCTGGATCAGGGGCCAGCGGTAGGGCTCATGCAGCCGGTCGTGCATGCCATCGGTGATCAGATCGCCGTTGGCGCTGCGCAACCCCTGCAGCAGCAGGGTGAGAGAGCCCAGGTTGGAGACCGCATCGGGAATCACGATGTGCTTCGGCATCGCCCGGCGCGCATCCGCCGTGGAGAGCCGGATCGTGGGGATCGCCACCACGGCCTGTACCTCGGGGTGCCACTCACAGCGCACCACCCGCCAGCGGCGCGATGCGGCCTGGGCGGTGAGGCACAGCCCCCCCAGCAGTGACGGCACCACGTTGTCGGGGTGGCCTTCGATATCGATCGCCAACTCCAGCAATTTCTCCTTGCCCAGGGCTTCACCGGCCAGGGCATTGGCCCCCATCAGGCCCGCCACGATGGCCGTGGCGCTGCTGCCGAGCCCGCGAGCGGGGGGCACCGCCAGGTGAACCCGGGCCTCCAAGCCGATCGGTGCAATCCCGATCTCACGCCACACGCGCTGGGCGGCGCGATACACGAGGTTGTCGGGACCGCCGCGCAGGTGGGAGCCCTCCTGGCTTTCGATGATCAGCTCAAACCGTTCAGCGCCCCCCTCGATCACGGTGAGCTGGAAGCGATTGCTGAGATCAAGCGCTGCGCCGAGGCAATCGAAGCCTGGGCCCAGGTTGGCGGTGGTGGCGGGAACATCCACCACCACGGAGGTACCGATCTTCGGTTTGACCATCACTGCGTTCGAGCTTCAAGCCACTCCCCCGGAGACGGGCTCCGGCGTTAGGCCGTGCATTAGCGGCACTCTGCCAGCATGCGCGCCCTGCAGGCCGCGCTGAACAGGCCTGCATCGGGATCGATCAAGGCGCGCACCGGCAGTTGGCTCACAAAGTCACTGAAGCGGCCCTTGCGGCGCATGGGTTCAAGAAAGGTGTCACTGCTGAGCCGCTCCAGTTGTTTCTTGGCCGTGCCACCCCCCACCCAGAGCCCACCGCTGGAGAGCTCCTGCAGCGCCAGATCCCCGGCAGCTGAGCCGTAAGCCCCCAGCCAGATCTCCTCAGCGCGGCTGGCGAGCACATCCCCGTTGCGAGCGCTTTTGGCCACCAGGGCGGGTAGATCCGGCCGCCCGGGCGTGCCGGGGGGCAGTCGCCGCCAATCGATGGCGGCCTGAGCGAGGGCATCGATCTCCGTCATGCCGCCGCAGTGGATCAGCCACAGAAAGATCAGGCCGAGGCCGGTGCCGCTGACCACCCGCTCGATCGAGAGCCGCTCCAGCCCCAGCTCCTTGCGCAGCCAGCCCAGCATCAACATCTCCTCGGCGTTGCGCGGGGCGAATTCTCGGTGGCCCCCCTCGCTGGGCAGGGCGATCAGGCTGCCGTTGACGCGCACCCCCCGGGCCATGCCCAAGCCAGTGCCGGCGCCAAGGATCGCAATGGGCCCCTCAGGATCGCTGGACCCCTGCTGCAGCACCACCTGCTGTGTTTCGCTCAGGTGGGGCAGGCCGTACACCAACACGGCGAAATCGTTGACCAGCTCCAGCTGCGGCAGCGCCAGGTTGGCGGCCAGGGCACTGGCGTTGAGCGTCCAGGGCAGATTGGTGATCTGGGCTTGGCCGTTGCGGACAGGGCCTGCCACGGCGATGCACCCCGCATCAGGGGGTTCACCCGGCTGGCCATGGGCCCTGAGGAAGTGGGCCAGCATCGGCGTCAGATCTGACCATTCGGCCGAGGGATAGTTCTCGCGGGCGACGCAATGGAGTTGGCTGCCGTCGCTGCGGTACAGCGCCAGCAGGGTTTTCGTGCCGCCGAGATCGCCGGCCAGCAGCAGGGTCATGACAGTGGTGCAGTGCGCTCAACGTGGCCAACCTTGGCCCGATTCGCCGCGGAATGGGGCTTAAGAACCGCTGCTCTCCAGCGCCAGGGTGGCGTCCCGTTGGCTGTTGGCCTGCTGGGCAGCCTCCAGCAGTGCTGTGAGGGCAACAGCGCCCAGATCCCCCTGGCGGCGGCTGCGCAGGCTGAGGGTGGTTTGCTCCGCTTCCTGGGCACCGATCACGGCCAGCACAGGGATCTTCTGCTGCTCGCCGTTGCGGATCAGCTTGCCCAGTCGATCACCGCTGCGGTCGATGCTGCAGCGCACCCCCGCCTGTTGCAGGGTCTGCTGCGTTTGTTCGGCGTAGCCCATCACCTCATCGGTGACCGGCAGCAGCCGGATCTGTTCCGGAGCCAGCCAGAAGGGGAAATCACCGGCGTAGTTCTCGGTCATGATCCCGAAGAACCGCTCCAGCGAACCGAAGATGGCGCGGTGGATCATGATCGGCCGCTGCCTGGAGCCATCGGCGGCCACGTAGTCCAGCTTGAAGCGCTCGGGCAGGTTGAAATCCAGCTGAATCGTGGAGCACTGCCACATCCGGCCGATGGCGTCCTCGATCTTGAGGTCGATCTTGGGGCCGTAGAAGGCGCCGCCGCCCTCATCGATCTTGTAGGCCCAGCCCTTGCGATCCAGCGCTTCGATCAGGCCCTTGGTGGCCAGCTCCCAGACGCTGTCGTCGCCGATGGATTTCTCAGGCCTGGTGGAGAGGTTGATTTCGTAGTTGGTGAAATCAAAGGTGCTGAGAATCTCTTCGGTGAGATCAAGGATGCGCAGGATCTCATCGCTGATCTGCTCCGGCAGGCAGAACACGTGGGCGTCGTCCTGGGTGAAGCCGCGCACGCGCATCAGGCCATGCATCACGCCGGGCCGCTCGTAGCGATACACGGTGCCCAGCTCAGCCCAGCGGATGGGTAGCTCCTTGTAGCTGCGCAGGGTGCTGGCGTAGGTGAGCACATGGAACGGGCAGTTCATCGGCTTGAGCTGGTATTCCCGCTCATCCACCTCCATGGGGCCGAACATCGATTCGCTGTAGAAATCGAGGTGGCCAGAGGTTTTCCAGAGGCTGATGTCAGCCACGTGGGGGGTGTACAGCAGCTCGTAACCGCCGGCGAAGTGGGCCTGGCGCCAGAAGTCTTCGATCAGCAGGCGCATGCGGGCGCCGCGGGGATGCCAGAACACCAAGCCAGCACCGGCTTCATCCTCGATGGAGAACAGATCGAGATCGGTGCCGATGCGGCGGTGGTCGCGGCGCTTGGCTTCTTCAATGCGGCGCTTGTGTTCGGCCAGTTGTTCCGGGGTTTCCCAGGCGGTGCCGTAGATGCGCTGCAGCTGGGCTTTGGTTTCGTCACCGCGCCAGTAGGCGCCAGCCACACTCTCCAGTTCAAACGCCTTGGGGTTGAGCTGGCCGGTGTGCTCCACGTGGGGACCGGCGCAGAGGTCCCACCATTCCTCGCCCAGGGTGTAGAGGGTGATGGGTTCCTGCAGCCCTTCAAGAATTTCGAGCTTGTAGGGCTCGTTCTGGGCCTTGATGCGCGCCTCGGCATCGGCGCGGCTCACCTCCACGCGCTCCAGCGGCAGCTTTTTATTGATGATCTTGATCATCCCCTTGCGGATGGCCTTCAGATCGGCCTCGGTGAAGGGGTCGGGATTGTCAAAGTCGTAATAAAAGCCGGTTTCCGTCCAGGGACCGATGGTCACGCGGGCCTTGGGGAACAGCTGTTGAACCGCCATGGCCATCACATGGCTCATGGAGTGGCGGATCTTCAGCAGCTGAGGGCTTTCGCTGGTCTTGGGCAGCACCACTGCAGCTGATGACACCGATTTCTTTCCGATGAGAATGGGGATCTTACGCAGGCTCAGTGTGGCGACCCCAGCGCCCCCAAAGTCGAACCAGTTACGGCGCGTGGATGTGTCGTATCTGCTGTGGTGTCTCTCGTTGGTGGGGATCTGCGGAGTGCAGCGCATCTACAACCGCCGTCCCGTCAGCGGGGTGCTCTATCTGCTCACCTTTGGCCTGCTGGGCATCGGCACGCTGGTGGATCTGTTCTTGATTCCAGGGCTGGTGGGCCATGCCAATGCCCCCACCCTGCTGGAGCAGGCGCGGCAGCAGGGCCAACATGAGCCCCTCGATCGGCAGTTGCTGAAGTTGGCTCGCAGCAGCGGCGCTGAGGGGTTCAGCCTCAACGATGCCCTGCTGGCCATCCAGCCGCCGGAACTGGCCCAGCTGGAGCAGGTGCGGCGGGTGCTGGATCAGATGCAGCACGATGATCTGCTGCTGATGGCCAGCGATGCGCGCGGCCGCCTGGTGTATCGCGAGCCCTAGAGATCGGCGTTTGGTAACAGTTTCTCGCCAATTCTGTTGCGCTTTATACGTTTAAAACAGCGCAAATCAGCTGATGTCTGCCACGCCGCTCCGGCTCCCGCTGCAGACGCTGCGGCGGGCGGTTGCTCCCTACACCCAGGCGCCATTGCAACTGGCGGGCTGGTCGCTCGGCGGGTGCCTGCTGTTGCAGCTGCTGGCGTGGTTGCCCCTGCCTGTGCTGCTGCAATCCGCCCTGATGCTGCTGCTGATCGGCGTTGTGTTTAGCGGGTTGCTGGCGGTGATGCACCAGGGCCTGGATGCAACCAAGCTGCGCTGGCGTCAGTTTCTGCAGCCGTTGCGGCGGGCCCCAGTGCCGTTGCTGTTGCTGCCGCTGCTGGTGGGCAGCCTCAGCGCCCTGGCCTCCTTGGCCCTGCTGCTGCCGGGGATGGCCCTGTTGCTGCTCTGGAGTTTGTCGATGCCTGTGCTGCTCGATCAAGGCGGCGAGGCCTGGGACGCCATGGGGGCCAGTGCTGATCTGGTGCGCCATCAGTGGCGGCAGCTGCTGCCTGGCTTGCTGCTGCTATGGCTGATCACCCTGATCAGCGCTGCCCTTGGCTGGTGGCTGCTGGGGTTGTGGTTGCCTTTGGCCGCCTTCCTGCTGCAGGATTTTTACTGCTCTGCCAAGGGCTGATGCCCCGCTCCCTGTTGTGGTGGTTGTTGGGGGTGGCCTGCGGCGGCGTGGCTGGTGCAGGCGCCTTGGCCCTGCATCAGCAGTGGCTGAACCAGCAGCAACCCCCTGTTGAAGCCTTTGCCCAGGGCGAGAGTTTGCAGCCGCTGTTGACGCCCGATCCAGTGGCGGCAGCGCGCTGCGCAGAGCAGCTCGGCCTCAGGGAGCGCAGCACCCCAGCCGATCCCACCAATTTCGGTGAGCGCCGTCAGCGTGATGCCAGCGGCGGGCTGGTGCCCCACCAGCCGTCCCTGGTGGTGCTGCATGAAACGGTGCTTTCGCTGGAGGACACCTTGCGTTTCTTCCAGACACCCCATCCCCGGGATGCCGACCAGGCCAGCTATCACCTGCTGCTCGATCGCAACGGCAGCGCCTATCGCCTTGTTCCCGATGGAAAGCGGGCCTTCGGAGCCGGGTGGAGTGCCTGGGGAACCGGCAGCATTCGCCATCGCCCCTTGAGCACACCGCTGGCGGGTGGATCGCTCAACAACGTGGCGTTGCACATCAGTCTGGAGAGCCCGGAGGATGGCCGCGGCAATGACGATGCCCACAGCGGCTACAGCGCCAATCAATACCGGCGCCTAGCGGAGCATGTGCTGGTGTGGCAGTTGCGCTGGGGGATTCCCATGCGGCGTGTCACCACCCATGAGGCGGTGGACCGCAGCCACACCCGCCGTGACCCGCGCAGCTTTCGCTGGGGCCGTTTTGATCAGGCCTGGGAAACGGCCGCCGCCAGCTGCGGAATCACACTCGATAGCCCCTATGGCATTGATGCCAAACCGCCGCAGCCCTCAGGCCAGGAGCACGGCCAGGGCGGCCAGCAGCAAGAGGGTGAGAACGGCTGACAGCTGACTGGCCACCAGCGGCAGGCTCAACCCAGCCATGGAGCTGACCAGCAGCCCGCCCAGCAGACTGCCGCCGATCAGGGCCAGCAAGGTGAATCCCACGGCTTTGAAAAAGCGCTGCCGGCGCCGTTGCAGGCTGGCAATCGTGATCAGTGCAGCCAAAGAGAGCAGCAGTTCCGGTAGACCGGGTTGGCCCCCCAGCAGCAGCAGACCCGCCAGCACCAGACCATGGCCCAGCAAGGGCTGCCAGAGCATGGGGCCCTCCGCCAGGGAAAGCTCCGGCCAGCTGAGATCCAGCTTGGGGCTTGGGATGGAGCTGAGGGCGGGAAGTTTTGGCAGCTTGGCGACAGGGTTGCTGGCACCGGCGGTGGCTTCCACCTGTGAGGCGGTGGCGGCAGCACCAGTGAGCTGCCCCAATTGGCGATCCTTGAGCCGTTGCATCAGCACGGCGTCGTAGGCGGCTTCCACCTTCGCGCGACCCGTTGCATCCTCTGCTGGCAGCGCATCTAGACAGGTTTGTTTGGCCTGCTGAACCGCTTCAAAGCCTGCGTCAGCACGAATGCCTAAGCGCTCGTAGGGATCATTGCTGTTGGGATCCGCGGGGGAGGGTGCCTGAGCCACAAGCGCCAGCGTTAAGGCCCCAAGCGTATCGGCTGTTTGCAGCTGCCAGCTATTTAGAAAATCGGCTGGCCAGGCTTGAAGCCGCTGGCTTCCAACTGGTGCTGGCGCAGCTGCACCTGCTCTGCTTGCACCCAGAAGCGGCGCTTGAGCAGCGGCATTTGCGGTGGCAGGTGGGAACCCTCCACCCATTCCACGCGGCCGGTCACGCCCGGTTGCGGCGGATGGCTGCAAAGTCGCACGTAATCGCAACCGCCATCGAAGCGCGGCCGCACCCACCAATTGGTGGCCATGGCTATATCCGGCATTGAATGCATCCTGGCGAGCCGGAGCGGTCGCCGTGGCTCAAAGGCTGATTGGTTCGCTTCCGCTCACCACTGGTGCCACTGAGGCCAGCTCCAGTTCGGGGTGATCCTCCTTGAGTTGGTTGAGATTCCAATCGTTCTTGAACAGCAGTACCGGGCGATCCCAGGCATCGCGCACGGTTTTGCAGTTGAAGATGCGCCCCACCTTCTCGAGGGCGCCCCAGCCGCCGCTCACCCAGCGGGCCACCGCAAAGCCCAGGGGCTCCAGCCGGGTGGGTACGCCGTATTCGTTCTCCAGGCGGTGTTGCACCACTTCCAGCTGCAGTTGGCCCACGGCCGCCAGAATTGGATCCCGTTTGCTTTGGTCGGTGTCGTAGAGGATCTGCACGGCACCTTCCTCACGCAGTTCATTCACCCCCTTGCGGAAGTTCTTGAACGCTGAGGGGTTGGGGTTTCGCAACCAGGCAAAGATCTCTGGGCTGAAGCAGGGAATGCCCTCGTATTCCACCCGCTGACCGATGTAAAGGGTGTCGCCGATGGCAAACATGCCCGGGTTGTTGAGGCCGATCACATCGCCGGGGTAGGCCTCCTCCACCACGGCACGGTCCTGGCCGAACAGCTTCTGGGGGCGTGAGAGCCGGATGGCGCGCCCACTGCGGGCGTGCTGCACGGTCATGTCCTTTTCGAATTTGCCCGAGCACACCCGCACAAAGGCCACGCGGTCGCGGTGGCGGGCATCCATGTTGGCCTGCAGCTTGAACACAAACCCACTGAATTGGGGGCGCAGTGGGTCAATCAGCCCTTCGTTGCTCTGGCGTGCCATTGGTTTCTGGGCCAGCTCCAGAAAGGCATCCAGGAAGGGGCGCACGCCGAAGTTGGTCATGGCGCTGCCAAAGAACACCGGCGTGAGCTCACCGGCATGCACCAGCTCCAGATCCAGCTCAGCCCCGGCCGCATCCAGCAGCTCCAGTTCCTCGAGGGCCTGGTCCAGCAGTTCCGGCTCCACCAGCTCCTGCAATTGGGGGTCATCGCTAGCCAGTTGTCGCTCGCTGGCTTGCCGCCCCCGTTCGGCCCGTTCAAACAGGGTGACCTGGCGGCTGCGGCGATCGATCACGCCCCGGAAGTTTTCACCGCTTCCAATCGGCCAGTTCACCGCCCAGGTGAGCAGATCCAGCTCCTTTTCAATCTCATCAAGCAGCTCGAGCGGTTCCCGCCCAGGCCGATCCATCTTGTTGATGAAGGTGAAAATCGGGATCTGGCGCATGCGGCAGACCTCGAACAGCTTGCGGGTCTGCGGTTCGAGGCCCTTGGCGGCGTCCTCCAGCATCACCGCGTTATCCGCAGCGGCCAGGGTGCGGTAGGTGTCCTCGGAGAAATCCTGGTGACCAGGGGTGTCGAGCAGGTTGATGGTGCTGCTGAGGTAATCGAATTGCAGCACCGTGGAGGTGATCGAGATCCCCCGTTGTTTCTCCAGCTCCATCCAGTCGGAGGTCACCCGGCGTTGCTCGCCGCGCGCCTTCACGGCTCCGGCCTGCTGGATGGCACCGCCGTAGAGCAGCAGTTTTTCGGTGAGTGTTGTCTTACCCGCGTCGGGGTGGGAGATGATCGCGAAATTGCGGCGCCTGGCCACGGCCTCACCGATCTCAGTGGCGGGCAGATCCTGCGGACTGGGCGCCATGGCGAGCGGTGCTGAGACAGAAGTCCCCCAGCTTCCCACTCCGTAATCTGGTCGCTACCGCCTCGCACCTTTGCCGCTCCCGGATTTCGATCGCTTGGAACCGTCCGGGCGGGTGTTCAACAACCCCGATGGTTTTGCCATGGCCTTCAGCGATGCCTGGGAGGCCTTTGAGCGGGAGCAGCCTGGCCATGGCCTCGATGCGGAGGCCAAGTTCGCGCAGGTGATGCAGGGCCTTCAGGAGCATCCTTTCCACCAGGAGAATCCCTCCCAGGCCGAGCAGCTCGCTCGTTTCCGCATGCGTTTGCTGGGCTATTGATCTAGCGATCAAGGCCGTAGCTGGCTTGATCGGCGGGATGGCTGATGCCGAGTTCGGCGCGCCAGTCGCTGATCGGGCGCTCCCAGCCCTCTTCCCAGCGCACCCCCACCAGGGGCTTGGCCGCCAGGGCGATGCTCATCCCATGGCTGATGGCGCGGCTCAGCTCGCCAAAGTCTTTGCTGCGCAGCCGGAAGCAGCTGAGGCTGGCGGCATGGTTCAGGCACACATAGGCGGGGAAGCCGATCTGGCTGGCCGTGATGGCCAACACCCCGTTTTCCCCCTCACGGCGGGTGCTGAAGCCGCTCACCACGTGGTGAATGTCGTGGGTGGAGGCCACCCGCTGGGTGAGCCATTGGGCCTCGCTCTCGATTGGCCGTGGACGAAAGAACTCCGGGTCGTAGCCCTGCTCAAGAATCAGCCGGGCGTACCTGCCCCCGAGGCTGGTGGCGGGCAAGGTGTTGAGCGCTTTGATATCGGGTTGCAGCGGTGGATAGCGCTGCTCCATCAGGGCCGCCACGCTGGGCAGTTCACGCACCCGCGCCAGGCAGGCGTCCATCTGGGGGGTATCGAGAAAGCTGTCCACCAGATCGGCAATCGTGGCCAGCTCCCCTTGGCTGCGCCCCACCTCGATCACGCGCCTCATCTGGTTAAGGCTGTCGAGCAGGGGTTTGAAGCGAGCCATCGTGAAGCCAGGATCCGATCAGAGGCGGTGTCCTCTCGCTAGCGAGAGGGTGGTGCGGTTGTTGGCTGGTGGTGCCAGCTTGCGTGCCGGCAATGAACCACTACCGCCTTCTGTGGCGTATTAGCTTGCCTGGACCTACTAGATCTAGTGCTCCGTGACCCCATCCTCGGAATTGCTGGTGCAGGCTGCTGAATCCCAAGCTGCGCCGCAGGGGGATTCGAGTGCTCGCCTGCCCTCGGACTTCCCCACCACCGCACCGGCTGCCAATCCGGTTTTTTATCGGACCTACAGCCGTAAAACAGAGGTTGGCCGAGAGAGCTGGCAACAGGTGGCTGAGCGCAACCTGGCCGGCTTGCGCACGCTGGGTGATCTCAACGAGGACCAGCTCTCCTTGATGCGGCGCATGCAGCGCCAGCTCACCTCGCTGCCCTCCGGTCGCTGGCTCTGGATCGGTGGTACCCCCTGGATTGAGCAGCAAGAAAATTTTTCCGGCGCTTACAACTGCACCTCCACCAACCTGGTGGATTGGGAAGCCTTCGGTCTGATGATGGACCTGGCGATGATGGGCTGCGGCACCGGCGCCATCATCGAGCCGCGTCTGATTGAGAAGCTGCCGGTGGTGCGCAATGAGCTGCGCATCCTCAGCGTGAGCGATATCGGCGTGACACCCGCTGGCCAGCGCCAGGAGCACACCAGCCACACCATCAGTGGTGAGCGGGTGCAGATCAACGTGGGCGACACCCGCCGCGGCTGGGTGGACAGCTATCAGCTGTTGCTTGAGCTCTGCAGCGACGGGCGCTTCAGCGGCCCGATCGAGGTGGAGGTGGACCTCTCCGATGTGCGCCCTGTGGGTGAAACCCTCAAGGGCTTCGGGGGCATGGCCAATCCGGTGAAACTCAAGGATCTCTACGGCCGTGTGGCCCAGATCCTCAACAAGGCCATTGGCCGTCAGCTCACCTCGATCGAGTGCTGCCTGCTGATCGATGAGGCTGCTGTCACGATCGTGGCCGGCAACATTCGCCGCAGCGCCGGCATGCGCCAGTTCTGCTCCGCTGATGATGCTGCCGCTGGTGCCAAGGAGAACCTCTGGCAGCAGGACAGCGAGGGCAATTGGCGCATCGATCCCGAGCGCGATGCCCTGCGCATGGCCAACCACACCCGCGTGTTCCACAGCCGCCCCAGCCGTGAGGTGGTGCTGGAAGCGGTGACCAAGCAGTTCCACTCCGGTGAGGGGGCCATTCAGTTCGCCCCTGAGGCGATCGCCCGTTCCAATGCCGACCTGCTCAGCACCCCTGAGCTGCGCCGCGAGTTCCAGGCTGTGTACTGCGACCAGGGTCGCGAGGAGGCTGGCCGCTGGCTGCAGCTCAATCACCCCGAGATCAGTGATGCCGAGTTGGAGCATCGCCTCGGCCGCTACGGCCTCAATCCCTGCGGCGAGATCCTCGGGGCTGACTTCCACTGCAACCTGGCGGAGGTGCATCTCAACCGCATCAATCCCAACGACCATGAGGGGCAGGCCGATGCCTTCCGCGCCGCTGGCCTCTCAGTGGCCTGCCTGCTGAACCATCGCTTCGAGGTGGAGCGCTACCGCCAGAGCAGGGCCTGGGATCCGATTGTGGGGGTGAGCTTCACCGGTCTGTTCGATTTCTTCGTGCACGCTTTCGGCACCCCCTGGCTGGAGTGGTGGGCTGCTGGGCGTCCTGCCACGGAGGAGGGCGAGGCCTTCAAGCGTCAGGAGGCCGAGTACCTCAGCCGTTGGAAGTCGATCGTGAATGAGGCGGTCTGGTCCTACTGCGATCAGCACGGCCTGCGCCGTCCCAACCGGTGCACCACCGTGCAGCCCGCCGGCACCAAGAGCTTGCTCACCGGTGCTGCCCCTGGTTGGCATCCCCCCAAGGCCCAGCGTTTCATCCGCCGGATCACCTTCCGCAAGAACGATCCGGTGGCTCTGGCCTGCATGGATTACGGCTACACGATCGTGCCATCGCAATCCGATAAGGATGAGCAGGGCCGTTTGCTCAACGATCCCTTTGATCCCCGTTGCACCGAGTGGTTGGTGGAGATCCCCACCGAGGTGAGCTGGGCCAACATCCCCGGTGCTGATGCCGTTGAGATCAACAACTTCTCAGCGCTGGCCCAGTTCGACTTCTACATGCAGGTGCAGCAGCACTACACGGCCCACAACACCTCAGCCACGATTGAGTTCCGTGAGCACGAGATCGAACCCCTGACCGATGCCATTCACCAGGCGATTGAGCAGAGCCAGGGTTACATCTCAGCGGCGCTGCTGGCTCGCTTTGATGCCAACGCCACCTTCCCCCGTCTGCCCTTTGAGCCGATTGATCAGGCCACCTATGAGCGGCTGCAGGCTGAGGTGGTGGAACGCCGCAGCACCAACGACTTCTTCGAGGCGTTGCAGCGCTATGACCGCGGTGAGTTGGTGGAGGCTGGCCCTGCCGGTTGTGATTCCGATAAGTGCTTGTTGCCTTTGGCCAAGCAGGGCTGATCACCCAGCCGTTCAACAAAGCTCAGCGTTTCAATGGCGCTGAGCAGTTGATCGAGCAGTTCGCGGCAGCGGTGCCGCTGATGCTCCGGGCATGCCGATTGGGGCAGGGTCTGGATCATCTCCGCCAAATGCCGCGTGCGGATGGCCAGGAACTCAGTGCTCAAAACAGCCATGGGCGGCGGGTGCGACCACTTCCACCTTGTCGCCCTGTCTTATGGGTCTTGCCTGAGATTGCAGTGATTTCAGGGCTGCTGGCTTGGCCTGGTTGTGGCAAAATCCAACCGTTGACCTGCGCTGCAGGTTGGCCTGAGTGGAGGGGTGGTCGAGTGGTTGATGGCTCCGGTCTTGAAAACCGGCGAGGTGAAAGCCTCCGTGGGTTCGAATCCCACCCCCTCCGTTGTTTTTTTCCCGCTCACTGAAAATTCAGTGACGCCAATGCATTTGCTCAGCAGAGGTCCATTGATCTGCTGAACGGTTGCCCCCAATGGTGCTGCTGATTGTTGGCGCCCAAGGCGAGAGGCTCTGCCATTCCAGCGCTTGAGCGCGGCACTGGATCGCTGCCAGGGGCGCCTTCAATGGCGCCAGCCGCCTATAGCCGATTTGGGACTGTGCCGAGCCTGCCCTTGCTGCGCAACCGACTTCAACCAATCTCCCGGTAGCTGAAGCGATTTCGATGCTTCTGCAGCCCTCCAGCGCAGTTGGCATAGGAGGGCTTTGCTGCTGGGGTGTGGGGTCAGCGCAGTGCCGTTAGATTCCTTCCCCCTGTCGACGATGCCTCGTGCTTCTCAGCCTGTTTGGGTTTCTCTTTGCCGCACTTAATTTTGTGCAGGTTCCCCAGTGGGATGTGAATTGGAAGGAATGTTCGGTGCACGTTCCTGACAGCGCCTGCCATTGGTACGTGGTGAACCCTGACAACACCTTTGGGAAGGGATTCAGCTGGCTAACCGCGCCAAATTTTGATGCCGAGGGTGTGCGCGACATTGCCTTGCAGCACGATCAAACGGTCAAGCAGGGCTTCAGAACCACCGTGGCTTGGATGGATGCCGGTTCGGGTGTGCCCTACGGCGATGATTATTGAAGCAATCAACGCACGCCCTCACCCCGCAGTGCTGGGCTGATCAACCTGTGGCTTTCGGGCTGAATGCCATGCACAGGTTGATGTCGTTGCTGTTGGGTGGGGCCGCCCTTGCCTTGGCCGTGGTGCCCACGCAAGCGGCTCAGAACTGCGGCCCCGATGCCCACTGGGTGCAGACAGGCTCTGGCCTTGGTGCTGGCTACTGCAAACCCAAGCGCAGGCGGGATCATCAGGTGTGTGCCATTGGCTATCACTACGCCGGTGAAGGCGTTTGCCGCCGCAATGGCGCCTGGTGGACTGGCCCGCGCCCCATCGAGTGGGGTCATGAGTATCGCCCTGGTGACCCCAAGGGCAGCCTCAGTTTTGAAGGGCCCCATGGTGGCCGGATTCAGCTGAGCTGGTGATCGCTCCCCATCAAGATCAAGCCGTTGAAGCAGCGGCCGGTGCTCATGGCTAAGGCTTTGGGCCCGCCGGGCCGTATCGCCGGGGCCATGGCCCCGGCAGTGGGCCAAAGCGATAAAAGCTGCCCGTGACACCAGGCTGATGGCCGCGGCTGAGGTGCACGCTGCCCAGCGGTTCCAGGGGGCCCAGGTGCGCCAGCCATGGCCGCCGTTTCAGGGCCAGTTCCGGCCGATCGGGGGTGCTTTGATCCAGGCTGAAGTGGAACACGATGCCGCTGCGCCCCGCGAAGCCATCAGCCGGTTGCCAGAAGGCAAAGCCGCGGGAATCGCCATTGAATGTGGTGAAGCGCGCCTGGCTTTTGGACCCCAGGGCCAGGGCCAGAAAGCCTGGTTCGTAGTAGCGCTCCCCCACGATCAAAGGGCTCTGCTGCAAGGCTTCCCACAGGCGTGGTTGCTGTTGCAGCGCTTGGCGCAGGGCGCCGGTGTCCATCAGCTCGCGGGAGGTGTCGCGCTCGCTGGGGACCAAGGCCGCGGCGATGCCATGGCGCACATGGCCAGCGGCCAGCAGGGCCAGCAGTGGCGGCAGCCCGGCGCTGAGGGGAAGCCACCAGCGCAGCCATCGCTCCCGCCGGCGCCAGGCCTCGGCCAGCTTTTCCCCAGCCAATGGCAGCAGCATCCACCAGATCGGCACCAGCCAGCTCACCAGCACCTGCATGCGGCCGGCCAGCAACACGAACAGCACCAACTGGGGCAGGGCCAGCCAGCGCAGCAGGCGGCGGTAATCGCTGTGCTCATCACGCCGGTGGGCGGCCAGGGCCAGCAGCAGCACCACGCCGATGGTGGGGAACAACGCCAGGATCTGGCTGGCCAGAAACAACGGTGGGCCGGCCAGGTTGAATCCGGCATCTTTCACCGTGCGGCCGCCTTGAAAAAAGAACGACACCCAGCCGTGCTGGCCATTCCAGATCCACAGCGGTGCCGATACCAGTGCCCAGGCGGCCAGGGCCCGTAAGCCTTCTGGCCCCAGCAAGCACCGGCGGGTTTCAGCACGGCTCAGGGCCCACAGGGCCAGGCAGAGGAGCAAGGGCAGGGCGTGGTACTTGCACAGGGTGAGCAGCCCCAGCAGCAGCCCCAGTCGCCCCCAGGGCCAGCCATGGGCCAGGGCCCAGAGCACCAGGCTCAGGGCCAGCAGCAGGGGGGCATCGGGCAGCAGCAGCACCCCCCCCACCAGCATCAGCAGTGGTGAGAGCACCGTGAGGGCTGCGGTCCATTGATCACTGCCGCGCCCCAGGCCGCGGCGGGCCGCCAGGGCCAGCAGGGCGGAAGCAGCGGTGTAGCTCAGCAGGCTGGGCAGGCGCAGGCCAACGATGCCCCAATCCAGTTGGTTGCCCAGCCAGGCCCAGAGCCCCACCGCCGCTGGGTGGTCGAAATAGCTCAGGGCTGGATGGGTCCCATAGAAGAGGTAGTAAGCCTCGTCGTAGCCGGGGGGCAGCAGCAGGATGAGCAACAGCCTCAGCAGCAGCCCGCCCAGCAGGATCAGCAGTAGGGGCCGGCGGCTGAGGGTGCGAAGCATTCCCTCACTCTGATTGATTTCAGTGACCGAATCACTCGCGCCAGTGCCCGTTCCAGCACACCGTGGGGCTGCGCCCCTGGTTGGGCTCCAGCGGTTGGCAGTGATACAGCAGCCCTTCAGCCCGTTGCCGTTGCTCGGGGGCCTGGCGCAGCAGTGCCGGCAGTTCGGCATTGGCCCGTGACCACCAGGTCAGCCCAGCCATGGGCCAGGGGGGAGGCGGTAGATCCACAGGGCACCGGGCCGTTCCCCCTGCAGTGTGGGGGATGGGCCTGGGGCTGTCAGCTGTTGAAGTCTTCCAGGGGCAATAGCAGGCAAACGCTGAAGCCCCCCTGGGGCGGATCGCGCAGTTCCAAGCTGCCGCCATGGGCTTCCGCCACCCGTGAGGCGATCGCTAACCCCAAGCCGCAGTGGCCGCTGCCGCCGCGGGAGGCATCAAGGCGCTGAAACGGCATCAGCGCTTGCTGCCGCGCTGCTGCGTTAATGCCTTCACCTTGATCGTGCACCGCCAGCAGCAGTTGCTGCCCCTCCCGCTGCAGTTGCAACAGCACCGGCGGCTCGCCATAGCTGAGGGCGTTATCGATCAGGTTGCTGATGGCACGGCCGAGGGCCACGGGCTGAACGCTGGCCTCCAGCTCTTCCAGCTCCAGCTCCAGGGGTTGGCCGTCGTAACTGGCGGCCAGTTCCCCCAGCAATTCGTGCAGGGGCAGCAGCAGCTTCTGCTCGCTCTGGCCACCACCGGCAAAGAGCAGGAACTGGCCAGTGATGCGCTCCAGGGCATCGAGATCAGCCTCCGCCTGGGGGCTCTTGAGCTCCACCGCCAGGCGCAGGCGCAGACGGGTGATCGGGCTCTTGAGGTCGTGGGCGATGCCGGCGAGCATCGTGGCGCGCTCCTCTTCGCTGCGGGCCAGGCGGCTGAGCATGGCGTTGAAGCGTTGGCTGAGCCGTTGCACCTCGCCGGCCCCCTCCTGGGGCAGGGGTGCAGGGCGCTGCTCCAAACCCACCCGTCCGATGGCGCGTTCCAGGCGCTGCAGCGGCCGCTGCACTTCAAGCAGCAGGAACAGACCACCGGCGATCACACTGCCGCTCAGCAGTGAGAGCGAGGCCAGCAGCGGATCGGGCGGCCACCAGCGATCGCGGGGAATGGGTGCAAACAGCCACACCCGCTCCAGCGGGTTGAGCAGCTCCACCCACACCCCCTGGTAGGGGCTGAGTGTGGGCGACACCTCCGGGCAGTGCTGCAGGCGGCGGCACAGCTCCAGGCGCAGTTCCCGGGCCCGGTTGTTGAGCTCCGCGCCGCCGGTGGGGGTGGGTTGGCGACCACTGATCAGACGCAGGCCGCTGAGCTGGGCCACCACCGAGGGGGGGAATTGTTCGAGGGCCACCTCACTGAGCCGCACCGCACTGGCGAGATCGCGGCCCATCTGCACCATGCGGGTTCGCTCCAGCCGTTGGCCCAGCAGCAGTTGCAACACCACCAAGCTGCCGGCCCAACTCAGCAGCAGAAACAAGCCAAGACGCGCCAGCAGGGCACCGGATGGCAAGCCGATCGAGCCGTTGGCAGCGGAGCGGGCCATCGCGGTGGGCGACTTCAGCCATTTCAGCGAATCAATGGAGGCTTTGCACAGCTTTTGCGATCAAGCGTGGTGTGTGTTCCATGGGCCGCCCAAGGCACCCAGGTGATGACCTCAACGTCATCACCACAGTTGTGCGTGCATCAGCGCTGGATGACACCTCATATCGACGGGGTGATGGAGTTCCTTCCCTTTGGAGATGATCCCTTGCCATCCCATCGGTTGTGTCAATGCAAACGGGGGCTTGAAATGGATGGCCTGTTGCTGATCAAATCCGAAGCGACCATAAAAACCAGGATCCCCATAGACCAGGATCCGCGGCTGATGACTGTTCATGGCATAACTGATGGCGTGACGCACCAATTCAGAGCCAAGCCCTTGGCCTTGCTGGGCGGGGGCTACGGCAAGGGGAGCAAGAATCCAACCCAGCATTTGATTGTTTTGGGATGTGATGCTGCTGAGGCTGAGATGGCCAACGATGGTTTGCCTGGGCTCCGTGATCACCCAGTGCAGTGCTGAATGAGTGGCATCGCTGCTGATAGACCAAAGCTCGGTAACGACTTGGGTGATCTGTTCAACCTCTCCAGCTGGAAAGGCTGCGCGATGAAGTTGAAGGACCGCTGGTAAGTCGTGTTCTGATGCTTTGTGCAGTGAGGTGTTGCTGCCTTGTCTACTGCTCACAGGGCATCGTTGCGCTTCCATCATCATGGTGCTTACTCCCATTGGAAGCGAATGAACGGCTGATGCCCCGATTGCCGTTGTGAACGTTTCTGCTGCCGATCAATGATGGGGTTTCTGGCCGCTGCTGCCATCAGATCCCTGCCCAAAAGGTGATGCCAGAAGTTTTGATTTTGCTGCTGTTATCGGTATTCAGCTTGCAGCACAATGAGGGGGCTTCAGTGCCTTTACCGACGTTATTGGTTGATGCCGTTTTGATCAATTACTCGGGTTTTCTGTTCTGCTCTGAAGGGATGTGGCAGCTGATTGTGTTGCCACATCCCTCATCTGGGGGAGTCATGCATTCATCGGCATCCCTCAACTGAGGGATTCAGCAAAGCTCTGGGGTATTTAGAGGACAGGGCCGTGGACTCTAAATACCCCAATCTTCGGTCCAAGCTCTGCGGCGGAGGAGAGGCGTGGTTGTGATCAGGCTCAGGTTTTTGACGCTGGCCAATCCACAACGCATGAGCCCTTAGTCCTTTTCAGATGGATTGAGATCTGGCCAGCCTTTCCCGTTTTGATCAATCAAGCGAGCCACAGCTTCAAGGTGTTTGTTCTCCGCCTCTGAGCTACGTTCAGCCAACCAGCGACTGGTGGCCTGCTGCTGGGTCAGGCGAGTGACCAGCATCAACGCCAGCTCACGCAACTGCTCAAGATCTGAGCATTCGCGAATGGTGCGGATCAGTTTTTCTGCTTCGAAGGTCTGCTCAAGACTGCGGTTGATGGGGTCAATGGCCATGTTGCTTAAACCGTTGATCCCATTCTCAGTGATTGCCTCGGCAACTGCGAATGCATCAGCTGCCGTCGACAGCCATGCTTGAGCTGCTGATGCAAGTCCGTGACAGGGGGCGGTTTTGAGCGAGTAGGGCTGCTCTGCTTGCTTGCATGACCCTGAGCAGAGCTCTCCTTGGCTCAGGGGATTGTTGTGATGATGCCAAACCTGTTGTGGCCAGGGAGAAGGTGATCAGATGAATGCCCCTTGAGCTGGGGATGATGGTTTGAGTGGCTCTTACTTGGCCAGTCAAAAGTTATTGGGTTGTTTATGCCTTTTCCAGAATTCTTTGTCATCTTCTTTGTCTTGTTTAGCTCTTCCTCCCCCAATCGCCCTTTTTTAGGTCTTGATCATTGAGGGTGTCGAGTTCGATGAATGGAGTGGGCACGGCCATTGCTTTGAGATGGTGAAAGGAAAATCGCCTTGAGGTGTGATGGCCCCTCGACTTCTTCAAGATCACAGGGCTTTTGGTGACCACCAGAAGCAGCAGAGGTGAGGGAGGCTTAGTGTTCTGGTGAGAAGCTGGTGAGCTGAAAAGCCCTGCAGCAGCAGAGTTCGTCGAAACATCTTCAAGATGAGCGATAATGCAGTGTCGATCAGTTATCTGCTCAGATGTTCGAAGAGCAACTCAAGGCATTCCTGGATGCCGTCAAGGCTGATGAGGGGCTTCAGGAAAAGCTGAGATCAGTTTCAAGCTTTCAGGAGCTTGTTGATATCGCTAATTATGCTGGACATCCAGAGGTCAATATGGCTATTGCAAGTGCTCAAAATGACCTCACGGATGAAGACCTAGAGAGCGCTAGCGGCGGCACTCTTACCGGTGCAGGGTACGATCCGATTTCAACAATCGTAGCCTTGAATAATTGGATGAATGATAACGTTTCAGACAAGAGTGCAGTCAACTTGTTGATCCCGTCACATGGGCATCGCAAAAATCGCAAAAGCATCTAGAAGGACAAATGATGATTTTATCGGCAGTGCAATTTGTATGACCCACCCCAAAAAAAACTAATAGCTCTTCCAATGGAGACAGTGGGTGGTGTAATCCCACTTCTATCGCGTTAGGCCATCTATCGATGGCGGCGGACTGCTGCGAGACTGATCTCGACTTTGTGCTCTGGTGAGGAGCCGGTGACCTGAAAAGTAGTGCTGCGTCAGGCTTAAAGGCATAAAAAAGCCCGCCAAGAGGCGGGCTTTGATGATGGCTGATGAGTGCTTGAGGCTGTTATTCAGGCCTGGATGACAAGATCTGATCAGACTCAACCAAAAGTGACGGTATCGCCAGCTTTGGCTTCAAGCTTCCCAATTTCCAAATTTTGAGAGCCGTCAAAGGTTACGTTTTTGCCAAGGTCTTGACCATCAGCAGAAACACCCCCTGCTGCGGCTTCCAGTTCGTTGTCGCTGATGGCTTCGAGTTCGTTGGGTTGCGTGCTCATTGGATGAATTTACTAGTGAGGCATCGTCTTGGAGCAAAGGGCTCCTTGACTTCGTTATCATTCTAGTTCTCTTAGTGGCTCTTGGGAAGCGAAAGTGGTGAGGGAGGCTCAGTGCTCTGGTGAGGAGCTGGTGAGCTGAAAGGTGTTGTGGTAACTGAGTTGATGGCTTAAAAAAGCCCGCCAAGAGGCGGGCTTTGATGATGGCTAATGAGCGCTTGATGTTGTTATTCAGACCTGGATTTCAAGGTCTGATCAGGCTCAACCAATATTGAGGGTTTCGCCAGGCTTGACGTCAAGCTGACCGATTGTCTTGTTCTGGGAACCGTCAATCGTTACGTTTTTGCCAAGGTCTTGACCATCAGCAGAAACACCCCCTGCGGCGGCTTCCAGTTCGTTGTCGCTGACGGCTTCGAGTTCGTTGGGTTGCGTGCTCATTGGATGAATTCACCAGTGGGGCATCGTCTTGGAGCAGAGGGCTCCCTGACTTCATTATCAGTCTAGTTCTCCTAGTGGCTCTTGGGAAGCGAAGGTGGTGAGGCTGGCGCGAGTTCAGCTCAGGGGCTGAAGCTGAACGCCTGCTGGGACTGAGGTGCTGCGTGTATGAAATGCATCTGCAATTGCTCGTTCAGTCTTTGGGATGGTGTGGCATGCCGCTGCATCGAATAGCATTTGAATCTGTTTGGTAAAAGTACGGCGGATGATTGAGTTGGTCCTCGGCCTCGCTCTTGCTTTCATCATGTTTGCCCTTGGGCTCAGTTTGAGTTTGGGGGATTTTGCGGTTGCTTTTCGCCAGCCACGGGCTCTGATGGCGGGATTGCTCTGTCAGGTGATCTTGCTCCCTGTGGTTGCGTTTGTGTTGATTGGCCTTTTCCCATTGCAGGGAGAGCTTGCTTTTGGAGTGATGATCCTGAGTTGTTGCCCGGGTGGTATTACCTCGAATTTAATGACCCGATGGGCGCACGGTGATGTGGCCCTCTCCATCTCATACACCGCCATCGTGAGCTTGCTCACGGCATTCACGCTGCCGTTTATTTTGGGTCTCGTTTCAAATCAGCTCATTGCTGCTGAGTCCCTTCAGCTGGGTGTTGGATCTTTAAGCATCAAGGTTTTTGCGATTGCCACCTTGCCTGTGCTGATCGGTGTGCTGATCAGAAAGTTTCACTCCACTTTGGCGGCAGGTCTTGAGCGGATCTGTGCGCCATTGGCCAACGGATTATTTGCATTGATTCTTCTGGCTACTTTGGTTAGTCAGTGGGCTGTATTTACCGGTAATTTGCTTGTTTTGGGCCCGATCCTATTGAGCCTGAACATTCTGATGTTGCTCATTGGTTGTTGTTTGGGCTCAGGTTTGAGGCTTCCAAGGCAGCAGGCCACCACATTGGCGATTGAAAGTGGATTTCAAAATGGAACCATTGGCATCGTTGTCGGCACGCTTGTGAGTCAGCCTGCTGCGGATGTTCTCTTGTCAGAAGCCAGTCTTCCGTCCGCTGTCTATGGCGTGCTCATGCTGGTCACGATTGCTCCGTTTGTGTTGTGGCGCCGGTCCATCTCACCGGTTGCTCATTGATCGTTGGCCAGTGAAACCCCAGCACCATGGCCAGGGAAGGTGACAGCGTCACTTGCTGCGCGGTTGTCCATCGGGCACAAACACGTAGCCGTAGCCCCACACTGTTTGCAGATAGCGAGGGCGACTGGGATCCGGCTCAATCAATTTGCGCACCCGTGACACCTGCACATCCATGCTGCGGCTGTCGGTATCACTGCCCGGCCCACGAGCCAGTTCGATCAGCCGCTCGCGTGACAGGGGCCTGTGGGGGTTCTGCACAAAGGCCGCCAGCAGGCCGAATTCGCCGCTGGTGATCACCACGGCTTCCCCATCCCGTTCAAGGGTGCGTGCCGCCAGATCAAGGCTGTTTTCCCCGAAGCTGATCACCTCCCCATCGGCCACCGGGGTGCCGGCGGGCACCGCACCGCGGCGCCGCAACACCGCTTCAATGCGGGCTGAAAGCTCTCGGGGCATGAACGGTTTGGCCAGATAATCATCGGCCCCCTGTTCAAGCCCGATGATGCGGTCCACCGCTTCACCGCGGGCAGTGAGCATCACCACAGGCAGGTCATCACCGCCATCGCGCAGGCGCCGCAGGATGGTGAGGCCGTCATCACCGGGCATCATCAGATCGAGCACCACCAGATCAGGGCGCTGAAATTCAAGCCGCGCCGTGAGCTGTTTGCCGTCATTGAGGGTTCTCACCTCATACCCCTGCTCACTGAGGTAGGTGCTGAGCAGCTGGCGCAGCTCCGGATCGTCATCCACCACCCAGATGGTCTGCGATTTAGCCACCGCCTGCCTGCAAGGAATGCCGAAACTGTATGGAAGTTGAGCCTGTTCAACCATCACTGTGCGGCTTTGTGAGCGCACCAGATCTTTCCGCCGCTGGCCTCAGTTGGATTCGGTCATAAGTTGCCCCTGAAATGTTCCCCCGCAATCGCTGAGCAGCGCGCTTGTGGTCCATAAGGTGAAGCCATGCACCGCCTGCTGCTTCACCTGCCTCTGCTGCTGTGCCTGCTGGCGGTTGCCCCGCTGCAGGCTCAGGATCCCGTGGCGATTCAGCGCCATCGCCAGCGGATGCTGGAGCTATTTCATCGTCTAGATGATGATGGTGATGGCCGCCTCAACAGCCAGGAAGTGGTGGGTTATCCCCGCCTGCGCCAGTTGGACCGCGATGGTGATGGTCTGCTGTTGCTCAAGGACATTGCCCCCCTGCATGAGCCGTTCCTCGGCGAACGGCTGCTGCTGGCCTTCCGCAGCGCTGATCTCAATGGCGATGGCTTGCTGACCCCTCAGGAATGTGCCGCCTTGCCTGGGTTGCAAAGCCGCTTTGCCCGTTTTGACCGCAATGCTGACGGGCTGATTTCCATGGAGGAACTCATGAATTTCCGCCGTTCCCTCTCGCCGCGTCGGCGCCGTTAACGCCATGGATCGCTTGGTGCGTTCTGCCTTGATGGATCAGGCACGCGCTGAGGCGGAGCTGGGCTGGCGTGAGGGTGGCATTCCCATCGGTGCGGTGATTGCCACAGAAAGCGGCGAGGTGCTGGCCCGGGGCCACAACCTGCGGGTGCAGAACGGTGATCCCACCTCCCACGGTGAAACCCAGTGCATTCGCAATGCTGGCCGGCGCCGTGACTGGCGTGAGCTCACCCTGGTGACCACCCTGTCCCCTTGTCCGATGTGTGCCGGCACTGCGGTGCTGCTCGGTTTTCGCCGCGTGTTGATCGGTGAGCGGCGCAGTTTTCAGGGGGCTGAGCGCTGGTTGCAGGAGGCTGGCATTGAGGTGGATTGCCTGGATGATCCGGCCTGTGTGGCCTTGATGCAGCGCATGCTCAGCCAAAAGCCCGATCTCTGGCTGGAAGACATCGG
>JAYKHZ010000040.1:0-9600 GCA_035286165.1 Synechococcus sp. | reverse complement strand
CAGAGCCAGGTGCGGCGGTTTTCCACCAGCTCCAAACGGCCCTGGCGATCGGTGGTTTCCTGGCGCCCTTCCAGGCGCTCCCGGGTGAACAGATCAGCAATCTCCCCTTCAAACAGTGCAGCCGCTGGATATTTGCGCAACTGGGCGTTGCGGCTGCCGGCTTGAACGATCGGGCCCCAGAGGATGTAGAGGAGCATCACCAGCCCCACCACCAGCCAGATGGTGCTCCAACGGCTGCCCATCCCCCCCTGGGAGAGCAGCAGCGGAATCACGCCACCGAGGCTGGAGATCAGCAGGCGCTGAAGCAGCTGCTGGGGGCTACCGGAGCAGTGCGAAAACTGGGGACCACTGGCCACCGCGGGGATCAGCCGCTGCAGCTCACCTGGTTTAAGCGGAAGAAGCATGGTGCCAGTGTCCCCTGCGCTGCTCAGATCAACCGTTCAAGGCCGTACACCAGCCCCTGCAGCTCGCGCACCTTGCGGATGGTGAGCAGCACCCCAGGCATGTAAGCGGCTCGATCGAAGGTGTCGTGGCGCAGCACATAGCGCTCACCAGAGGCGCCGAACTGCACCTCCTGATGGGCCACCAGGCCGGGCAGGCGAATCGAATGCAGCCGCAGGCCGCTGGGGCGCTGACCGCCCCGGCTGCCGGCCAGGGT
Source organism: Synechococcus sp. (assembly GCA_035286165.1). Lineage (GTDB taxonomy): Bacteria > Cyanobacteriota > Cyanobacteriia > PCC-6307 > Cyanobiaceae > RCC307. Next base: position 8,942 of record JAYKHZ010000040.1, on the reverse strand, counting down.
TTCGTGCTCCTCCACTTCTTCAGCGTTGAAGCTCTTGCCAAGCTCCTCCATCAGCTCGGCGGTTTTGATGCAGGTGCCGCTGGGGGCATCTGCCTTGCGGTTGTGGTGCAGCTCCACCAGTTCTGCGTGGTCGTAGAAGCGGGCAGCTGCAGCAGCAGCCTGCTGCAGCAACACCATGCCCACGGAAAAATTGGGGATCACGGCCGCCCCCATCGAAGCCTTCTCAGCAAAGCCAGCCAACTCCTGCAGCTGCTCGGGGCTGAGTCCAGTGGTGCCGATCACGGGCGTCACGCCGTAGGCAATGGCTGCGCGGGTGTGCTCGTAAACCACCTTGGGATGGGTGAAATCCACCAGCACAGCACCGGGATGCTGCTGGCTGGCTAAACAGAGGGTGCCCTCGAAATCACCACTGAGGGCAACCTCCAGCTCGCCCAGACCCAGGGCTTCACCCACATCCTCCCCTTCACGGCCAGGACAGGTATCAACAGCCCCTACCAGCTGGCAGTCCCCCGAGCCGTGCACAGCCTTGATCACCTCGGCGCCCATGCGACCGAGGGCACCGGCCACCACAACTGGGATTTGGTCTGTCATAAAGCGCCACTCCGGCCACAAAAAGGTTGAGTCTGTCCGTAACCTTTCCTAATCGCCAGCCCGCGCGCATGTTCACCCAGGTCCGTTCCTCAAGCCGACGCATCAGCCCTGAGGCAGTGGATGGACGGTCCGTGATGCGGGCTGTGTATGTGGTGCTCGAACCCCAGTACCAGAACGCCCTCACCCAAGCGGCCAACAGCCTCAACGCCCTTGGTGGCGACCTGGCTGTGGATCTCTCCGGCTATCTGATTGAAGAACTCCGGGATCCGGAGAACTACGCCCAGTTCTGCGCCGACGTGGCTGAGGCTGATGTGTTCATCGCCTCGTTGATCTTCATCGAGGATCTGGCCCAGAAGGTGGTGGACGCCGTCAGCCCCCACCGCGATCGCCTCAAGGCCGCCGTTGTGTTCCCCTCGATGCCCGAGGTGATGCGGCTCAACAAGCTGGGTAGCTTCTCCATGGCCCAACTTGGCCAGAGCAAGAGCGCCATCGCCAACTTCATGCGCAAGCGCAAGGAAGCCGGCGGAGCTGGCTTCCAGGACGCCATGTTGAAGCTGCTCAACACCCTGCCCACGGTGCTCAAGTACCTACCCGTGGAGAAGGCACAGGACGCCCGCAGCTTCATGCTCAGCTTCCAGTACTGGCTGGGCGGCACCCCCGACAACCTGCGCAACTTCCTGTTGATGCTGGCGGATAAATACGTTTATCCAAGCGGAGATGACAACCGTCCCAGCATTGAGGTGGCCGAGCCCGAGGTGTTCCCCGATCAGGGCATCTGGCACCCCATGGCTCCAGGGATGTTTGAGGACCTCAAGGAATATCTGAACTGGTACGAGAGCCGCTCGGATCTGGGCAAGGGCCCCCTGATCGGCCTGGTGCTGCAGCGCAGCCACATCGTCACCGGCGATGACGCCCACTACGTGGCCCTGATCCAGGAGCTGGAATACCGCGGTGCCCGCGTTGTTCCCGTCTTCTGCGGCGGCCTCGATTTCTCGAAGCCTGTCAACAGCTACTTCTTCGATCCGCTCAACCCCGAGCAAGCGCTCGTTGATGCGGCGGTGTCACTCACCGGCTTCGCGCTTGTGGGCGGCCCTGCCCGCCAGGACCACCCCAAGGCGATCGAAACCCTCAAGCGGCTCAATCGCCCCTACATGGTGGCGCTGCCCCTGGTGTTCCAAACCACCCAGGAGTGGGAAGCCAGTGACCTGGGCCTGCACCCGGTGCAAGTGGCACTGCAGATCGCCATCCCTGAACTCGATGGCGCGATCGAACCGATCGTGCTGAGTGGCCGCGACGATGCCACCGGTAAGGCCCACACCCTGCAGGACCGGGTGGATGCCATCGCCGAGCGGGCCATCCGCTGGGCCAACCTGCGCGCCAAGCCCCGCACGGAGAAGAAGCTGGCGATCACCGTGTTCAGCTTCCCCCCTGACAAGGGCAACGTGGGCACCGCCGCCTACCTCGATGTCTTCGGCTCCATCCACCGGGTGCTCGAGGAGATGCGCAACCGCGGTTATCAGGTGGGTGATGTCCCCGCCAACCCCAAGGCGCTGATGGATTTGGTGCTCTCCGACGCTGAAGCAATGGAGGGAGCTCCTGAACTGGCCATTGCCCATCGCTTGCGCGTGGAGGAATACGAGCGCCTCACCCCGTATCACACCCGGCTGGAAGAGAACTGGGGCAAGGCCCCTGGTGAACTCAACAGCGATGGCCAGAACCTGCTGGTGTTCGGCCGCCACTTCGGCAACGTGTTCGTCGGCGTGCAGCCCACCTTCGGCTACGAAGGCGATCCCATGCGCCTGCTGTACTCCCGCAGCGCCAGCCCCCACCACGGTTTCGCCGCTTACTACACCTATCTCGAGAAGATCTGGGGCGCGGATGCGGTGCTCCACTTCGGCACCCACGGCTCCCTGGAGTTCATGCCCGGCAAGCAGATGGGCATGAGTGAAACCTGCTATCCCGACAGCCTGATCGGCGCCCTGCCGAATCTCTATTACTACGCAGCGAATAACCCTTCTGAAGCCACGATTGCCAAGCGCCGTGGCTACGCCTCCACGATCAGCTACCTCACCCCTCCAGCTGAAAATGCCGGTCTCTACAAGGGCCTGAAGGAGCTGGGTGAACTGGTGGGCTCCTACCAGCAGCTGCGCGAAAGCAGCCGCGGTGTTCAGATCGTCAACGCGATTGTTGAAACGTCACGCCAGTGCAACCTGGATAAAGACGTCACCCTGCCGGAGGTGGATGCCTCCGAGCTCAACGAAGAGCAGCGTGATGGCGTGGTGGGCGCGGTCTACCGCCAACTGATGGAGATCGAGAGCCGTCTGCTGCCTTGCGGCCTTCACACCATCGGCAAGCCGCCCACGGCAGAAGAGGCAATCGCCACCCTGGTGAACATCGCCGCCCTCGATCGCGAGGAGGATGGCATTCGTTCGCTGCCCTCCCTGCTGGCGGAAAGCCTGGGTCGCAGCATCGAAGAGGTGTATCGCGGCAACGATGCCGGTGTGCTCGCTGATGTGGAGCTCAACCAGCGCATCACTGAAACCTGCCGCCAAGCCGTTGGCGCCATGGTGAAAGCGGTCACCGGCCGCGACGGTCGCGTGACCCTGCAGCAGAACTTTGGTTGGCTGTTGAACCTGCTGGAGCGGGTTGGCATCAAGCTGCCCAGCCCCTGGCTGAGCGCCTGCCGCAGCGCCGGTTTCAACGCCATCAACACCGAAGAGCTGGAAACCCTGTTCACCTATCTGCGCTTCTGCCTTGAGCAGGTGTGCGCCGATCAGGAGATGGAAAGCCTGCTGAAGGCCCTCGATGGCGAGTATGTGCTGCCCGGCCCTGGCGGTGATCCGATCCGCAATCCCGGCGTGCTGCCCAGTGGCAAGAACATCCACGCCCTTGATCCCCAGGCCATTCCCACCCGCGCTGCTGTCGCAGCCGCCAAGGTGGTGGTGGATCGCCTGATCGAACGGCAAAAAGCGGAGCAGGGCGCCTGGCCGGAAACCATCGCCTGCGTGCTCTGGGGCACCGACAACATCAAGACCTACGGCGAATCCCTGGCCCAGATCCTCTGGTTCATCGGTGTGCGCCCCGTGCCCGATTCCCTGGGCCGCGTCAACAAGCTGGAACTGATTCCCCTCGAGGAACTGGGACGCCCCCGCATTGATGTGGTGGTGAACTGCTCGGGCGTGTTCCGCGATCTGTTCATCAACCAGATGGCCCTGATCGACCAGGGCGTGAAGCTCGCTGCTGAAGCTGATGAGCCGCTGGAGATGAACTTCGTGCGCGCCCACGCCCTGGAGCAGGCCGAGAAAGAGGGCACCACCCTCCGCGATGCCGCCACCCGCGTGTTCTCCAATGCCAGCGGCAGCTACAGCTCCAACGTGAACCTGGCTGTTGAGAACAGCACCTGGGAGGAGGAGAACGACCTTCAGGAGATGTACCTCTCCCGCAAAACCTTCGCCTTCAACGCCGACAACCCCGGTGAGATGAACCAGAACCGCCAGGTGTTCGAATCGGTGATGAAAACAGCGGATGTCACCTTCCAGAACCTCGATTCGGCTGAGATTTCACTCACCGATGTGAGCCACTACTTCGATTCAGATCCCACCAAGCTGATCGCCGGCCTGCGCGACGACGGCAAAGCTCCCTCCAGCTACATCGCAGATACCACCACGGCCAATGCCCAGGTGCGCAGCCTCAGCGAAACCATCCGCCTGGATTCACGCACCAAGCTGCTGAATCCCAAGTGGTACGAGGGGATGCTGGATTCCGGCTACGAAGGTGTGCGCGAGGTGGCGAAGCGCCTCAACTTCACCCTGGGCTGGAGTGCCACCAGTGGCGCAGTGGACAACTTCGTGTACGAGGAGGCCAACGACACCTTCATCAACGACCCGGAGATGCGTAAGCGGCTGATGGATCTCAACCCCCACAGCTTCCGCCGCATTGTCGGAACCCTGCTCGAGGTGAACGGCCGTGGCTACTGGGAAACCTCTGACGAGAACATCCAGCAACTGCAGGACCTCTATCAGGAGATCGAGGACCGGATCGAGGGCGTGGCCAACTGATCACGGCTCACGTAACGCGGCTTTACAAAGCTACATATTGCGTTACAATAAACTCAGCTTGAAGCCCGCCATGACCTCCTCCGCTCCCTCCGGCACCACCATGCGCGGTGCTGTGGTCACCACCGAAGACGGTGGCCGCCTGAACGCTTTTGCCACCGAGCCCCGCATGCAGGTGGTGGATGCAGACAACGGTTGGGGTTTCCACGACCGCGCCGAGAAACTGAACGGCCGCATGGCCATGCTCGGTTTTGTCGCCCTGCTCGCCACTGAAATCGCCCTCGGCGGTGAAGCCTTCACCAAGGGTCTGCTCGGCATCGGTTGATTCCCTCAGCCACCACGGTTCACACAACTCCCGCGGCAGACTTTCTGTCGCGGGATTTTTTATGAGCGCCCCTGCCCCTTCCCCCACGGCTCTAGTCCGCGGCGCCGGCCCCACCGGCAGCCTCGCTGCCCTGGCCCTCGCCCAGGCCGGCTGGCAGGTCAGCCTGCATGATCCGCTCTCAGCCAGTGCCCTGCAGCAACGCAGACGCGCCTACGCCATCACCCACTCCAGCCGCGAGCTGATGCAGCAACTGGGGGTGTGGGCCCAGCTGAACGCCCATTGCCACCACTTCGATCAACTGCAACTGCTTGACCAAGGCAGTGGCGCCAACACCGCCTTTGAAGCCGCTGAGGCGGTGGGCTGGATTCTTGATCACCGCCCCCTTCAAGCCCTGCTGCTGCAGGCCTGCGCTGCTCACCCGTACATTTCGCTGGACCTGGAGCAGGCCGAACCAAGCGCAGCAGCCCCTGACCTGACCGTGGTTGCAGAAGGTGGCGGTTCCAGCAGCCGGCGCCAGCTGGGCATCGGCTTCTGGGGGTTTCGCTACCGCCAGGGCTGCCTCACCGTGCAGGTGCAACTGGATGCCGATTGCCGCCCCCACACGGCCTGGGAAATTTTTCGCCCCGAAGGCCCCCTGGCGGTGCTGCCCTTACGAGAGGGGGAAGCCCAGGTGGTGTGGAGTGCGCCAAAGGAGCGATGCGCCCAGCGCATCGAGCTGGGCCAGGCGGACTTCATCGCCGCTCTCAACCAGGCACTGCCTGAGGGGGTCGGTATTCAGGCCCTGCTGGATCAACCCGCCTGGTTCCCAGTGGAATGGCGCCTGGCACCCACCCTTGGCAGGGGCACCAAGCTGTTGTGCGGCGAGAGCGGACACCGCTGCCATCCGGTGGGGGGCCAGGGGCTGAACCTCTGTTGGCGGGATGTGGCCAGCCTGGCGGTGCTGGCGCGCCGCTATCAGCACACGCCACGCCGGCTGGTGCGCCACTACAGCCGGCGCCGCTGGCTTGATTTGCTGGCCGTGCTGGTGGCCACGGATCTATTGGTACGCACCTTCTCCAATCGCTCCCCTGTCCTGAGGCCACTGCGCCGCTTCGGCATTGGCCTGCTGGATCGCTCCAGCGCCCTGCGGCGCTGGAGCCTCAACCTGGCCACCTATGGGCCGCGGGGCGCTGTCTTGACAACTGCGTGGCAATATGCTGAAAATCAACCCTCTTAACGAGGCCTTAACGGACATTGCCGCAAGCCATGGGCACACTCATGGCCGAGAGGCGGTTCGTATTCCTGCCTCACCCTGGGGCCATGGTGATCACCACCTCGCCACAACCTGTTCCCCCCTCCGCTCTGGTTGAGTACCTACGCCGTGACATCGGCCTGAGCGAGGAAGCTCTTGCACTGGGGGTACGCCAATCAACCCAGGAGCAAGCCCCCCTGGCCGTCACCCTGTGGCGCTTTGGCCTGTTGAGCCTGGTCCAACTGGATCAGGTGCTCGATTGGCAAGAGCGCCACGGTTGATCAGGGTCAGGGCTCAGTACTGAATCAACGCCTCAACCGGTACTCCACTGCTGAGTTTTTGACGGCCTGCCAAATCGCAGAGCTCGGCAACGAAACCAAAGCCGCACAGCGAGCCACCAGCCTGTTGCACCAGCTGGGCGCAGGCGGCAGCGGTGCCACCGGTGGCCAACAGATCGTCGATCACCAGCACCCGTGGCCCACCAGCCAGGGAGCCCTGCACGATCTCCAGGCGATCCGTTCCATATTCCAGGCTGTACTCCACCGACTCCACAGCACCGGGCAACTTGCCGGGTTTGCGAACGGGCACAAAACCAAGGCCCATCTGCACCGCAAGGGTGTGGCCCACCAGGAATCCGCGGGCCTCAATACCCACGATCAGTTCTGGTTTCAAAGGGGCCAACCGCTGCTGCAACCCCTCGAGAACAAGGCTCCAGGCACGGGGGTCGCGCATCAGCGGGGTGAGATCGCGAAACAGGATGCCCGGTTTGGGGAAATCGGGGATATCCCGCACCAGCGGTCGCAGCTGGGCTTCAAGGCCGGCGGCCGAGGTGTCTGAACTCATGACAGAAAAGATGACGGCATCAGGGCCCTGCTGGCATCATCGCAGTCATTGCCCCCAGCTTTTGACAGCTTCCGCCGCCCCACCCCAGCAGAGCAGGCTGCCCCGCCGTGGGATGGAGCGGCTCGACCTGTTGCTCCTCGCCATCGAGGCCCTTGATCTGCATGGCAGTGAGGCCATGGTGTGGAGTTGCCAGCAGTTGAATCTGGAAGAGGACTTCCCCGATCGGGTCGCCCTGTGGAAATCACGCTGCCGCAACCCCCTGCGCCGGGCGAGTCGCCGCGGTGAGCTCAGCCTCAGCGAACGCCAGGGGATGGTGACGATGGTCTGCATGCTGGCCGATCGCCTCTATCCCATGCTGCGCCAGCTGCTGTCCAGTTCAGAACCACCGGAGCTCAACCGTCAGCGCTGGGATCTCTTCAAAGAGCGCTACAACGATCTGGTGCGCGACCGCATGAACGGACGCCGCGGTGCGATCCGCCAGCTGCTCGATCCCGAGCAAGGAGAACAATTGCGCCGTGAAATGGTGTTAACACTCGCCTTCTGCGCCGGCCGCGGTGGCGTGCAACGGTTGGAGGCCAGCCTGCTGGACGGCAGTCGATGACAAACTTCTCTTCCCTCGCCGCCCTCGGTGGCCTCAGCGGCACCCAGTACAGGCTGCGCTACGAGCAGTCCAGCTGCAGGCTGGAACTCACCGGTCTGCCCGATGTGACCGCTGACTCCAGCCCATCGGCTCCTGAGCAACGGCTGGACATCCTCACCAGCTGGGAGTTGAACCTGGGCCAACGGGCCAACCTGGAAGGCCGGCGTGAGCACCTTGAAGCCCTGGTGACAGCGGTGGTGCCCTACGTGCGCCTGTTGGTGAGCAACCAGCCGCGCCCCAGCGCCGATGAAAACGCCGTGGTGACCCTGGAGCCCCGCGGTGATCAGCACCACCTGGTGCTGCGCAGCAGCCAGCCCGATACCGCTCCCCTGGAGCTGGATCTTGATCACGCTGAACTGGCTGATCTCAACCATTGCCTTGATCAGATGCTGGGTGATGCCCGCATGGGCATGCCCCTGCCGTATCAAGCGCCCCAACCCCTCAAGCGGGGGGAATACCGCCGCCACAGCCTGCAGCGCCGTGGCCAATGGCTTTCCCCCCTGATCGCCCTGGGTGGTGTGGCCCTGGCAGGGTTGCTGTTGAGCCTCATCCCCTTGCCGCAGCAGGCTCCAGAGCCAACCAGGAGCAGCGAGACTGAAAGCAGCAGCAAGCCCGTGGAGGAGCAGCCATGACCCCCAGCATCAATTCGGGCACCATCAGCTGGAATGATCTGCGCCTGCTGGTCACCCGGCTTGGCGCTGAACTGGGCGTGGTGGTGCGCAGCGATCCAGAGGTGTGTGGCCTCAGCGGAGATGAGTTTCACTTGAGCCTGCATCACTCGGGGCAGGGTGATTGCACCGTGCAGAAGCTGTCCTTGGTTGATTGCCCCAATCCCCTGGTGATTGAAGAGTTCGTGCGCTGGATGCAACAGGCCGATCTGTTGCCGCTCGATGCAGAAAGCGTGGCTGGGGATTGACCCGAGCTCGGCAGTCGATACGTTGACGTCGAGATTTTCAACGCCCTACAGCCGTGTCCACCCCTCGCCGCCGCCGGCAGCGCCATCCTGGTCGCCTGCGCGCCCTGCTGGTGGCTGCGCTTTGGCTGGGAAGCGGCACCGGTGTGCTCTTTGGCCTGGCCCAACTGCCCAGTCGGCTGGACACCGTGTTGTTCTTCAGCACAGCCCTGGGCAACCTCACCAGTGGCTTGATTCAGCTGGTGCTGGGGCTGCTTCAGCTCACTGGTGCCCTGCTGCTGCTGGCGCTGGTGAGCCTGGGCCTGATCCTGCTGGTGGGGGGCCTGCTGCGCGTGGCCCGAGCC
>JAYKHZ010000039.1:0-17325 GCA_035286165.1 Synechococcus sp. | reverse complement strand
GCAGCCTTGTAGCTGCGGTTGTGCAAGCGGTTGCGCTCAGCAATCTCAATGCGTTTCCGAGCAGACTTGTTATTCGCCACAGAGAAGTACGGGCCGCAGAACGACAAACGACAATCCTACCTCCACGGTGACCCTCAGGCCTGGCGTAGCGTCAACCGATTCCCTCGAATCCACCATGCTGCAGGTGCTCACCGATCCCCAGGCCGCCATTGCGCGCCTGCGGCAGATCGAGGAACGCACCAGCTCCAGCGGAGTGGAGAACGCAGAAGCCACCGTGCGGGATGTGATTGCCGCGGTGCGCAGCCGCGGTGATGCAGCCGTGCGGGAGTTCACCGCCCGCTTCGATCGCGTTGAACTCGACGACTTACGCGTCCCCCAGCAGGAGATCGAGGCGAGCTGGGCAGCGGCACCTCTGGAGCTGCGTGACGCCCTGCAACTGGCCCATCGGCGCATCACGGCATTCCACCGTGAACAACTGCCCCAGGACATCAGCCTCAAAGGCACCCACGGCGAAACGCTTGGGCGCCGCTGGCGCCCGGTGCAGCGGGCGGGGCTCTACGTGCCAGGGGGCCGAGCCTCCTATCCCAGCACCGTGCTGATGAATGCGGTTCCAGCCCAGGTTGCTGGAGTGAAACGGCTTGTGATGGTCACCCCTCCTGGCCCGGATGGTCAGGTGAACCCGGCCGTACTGACGGCGGCCCGCGTGGCAGGGATCAGCGAGATCTATCGCGTTGGCGGAGCCCAGGCGATTGCTGCCCTGGCCTGGGGCACTGAGTCGATTCCCAACGTGGATGTGATCACCGGTCCGGGCAATCTGTTCGTCACCCTGGCCAAAAAAACCGTTTATGGGCGCGTGGGCATCGATTCCCTCGCCGGTCCCAGTGAGGTGCTTGTGATCGCCGATGACACGGCCGATCCGGAACTGGTGGCCGCTGACTTGCTGGCCCAAGCCGAGCACGACCCACTGGCTGCCGCCATCCTGCTCACCACCAGCGCCAAGCTGGTGGAACAGGTGCCTCAGCAGCTGGAACTGCAACTCAAGGATCATCCACGCCACGACGTGGCGGCCAGCTCAATCCGCGACTGGGGCCTGATCGTGCACTGCGACAACCTCGAGCAAGCGGCAGAGCTGTCTGATCGCTTTGCCCCGGAACACCTGGAGCTGCAGGTGGCCGATCCCCACAGCCTGGCGGAGCGCATCCAACAAGCGGGCGCAATCTTTCTGGGACATCACACCCCTGAAGCAGCGGGTGACTATCTGGCTGGCCCCAACCACACCCTGCCCACATCAGGCACGGCTCGCTTCAGTGGCGCCCTCAGCGTTGAAACCTTCATGCGCCACACCAGCCTGATCGATTTCAACCACGAGGCTCTGGAAGCCACCGGGGCTGCAATCATGGCGCTGGCAGCCAGTGAGGGACTGCACAGCCACCGTGAATCCGTGCGGCGCCGGCTGAAGGGCTGAGGATCAGGCCTTGGGCAGATCGCGCACGCCAGCCACACCGCCGTTGATCTCGCCCACCAGCACCTGATCGGCCAGGTTCACAAACAGGCCGTTTTCAAGCACGCCGGGCAGATTATTGATGCTGCGCTCCAGCTCAGCCGGGTTGGCGATGCCGCCCTCAAAGCGCACATCCAGCACCAGATTGCCCTGATCGGTCACCACAGGACCGGCCTTACGGGTGGCCATGCGCAGCTCAGCAGCTCCGCCCATGGCCTGCAACTGCTGCTGCACCTGACGCCAGGCACCAGCCATCACTTCCACCGGCAGCAGGAAGCCCAGGTTGAGCCGATCCACCAGCTTGGAGCTATCCACCACCACCACAAAACGATCAGCACGGCAGGCCACGAGCTTCTCCTGCACGTGGCAGGCGCCGCCACCCTTGATCAACTGGAACGAGGGATCCACCTCATCGGCCCCATCGATGGCCAGATCAATGCGATCCACCGCATTCAGAGACTGCAGGGGGATGCCCAGCTCAGCAGCAAGCACTTCCCCCTGAAAGGAGGTGGTCACACCCAGGATGTCCTTGAGCCGGCCGTCCTTGAGCCGGGCACCAAGCTCCTGAATCATCAGCGCCGCCGTGGAGCCGGAACCCAGACCCAGCACCATGCCATCGCGAATCTGGTCAACGGCGGCCAGCGCCACGGCCTGCTTCATCTGGTTCTGCAGGTCAGACATCGCGAAGAGGGAATCGTGCGGCGGGAACCTAGCAATAGTGCGGCGCGTCTAACCAGCGCCCGAGGCAGGCAATGGCTCCGGACGGATCGCAAGGGTGAGCGAACCAGCCCCGCGCAGCACCTCCAACGCGAGGGGTTCACCCAGGCTGGAGCCCTCCACCACACTCAACAGATCGGCAGGGTTGTGCACCGGCCGATCACCGGCCTTCACCACCAAATCACCGCGCCGCAACCCCGCTGCAACCGCTGGACTGCCCTCCAACACCTGTTGCACCAGAGCACCATCGTGCTCAGGGAGCTGCAGCAACGCATTGGGGTCGTCGTTGTGTTCACGGGCACGACGCGCGGTCAACGGCACCAGCTGTAACCCCAGGTAGGGATGAATCACCTCACCGCTGCGGGCGAGGCGGTTGGCCACCCCGTGGGCCAGGTTGATCGGAATCGCAAAACCCAAGCCTGCGCCAGGGCCTGCCCGCACCAGGGTGTTGAGGCCGATGACCTCGCCGGCTTCATTGATCAACGGCCCCCCGGAATTTCCAGGATTGATGGCCGCATCGGTTTGGATTAACTCAAGCCGCTTATCGGTGAATCCCAGGCTGCTGATATTGCGATGCAGGCTGCTGACAATGCCCAAGGTCACGGTGCTGTCGAGCCCATACGGATGACCGAGGGCAATCGCCCAGTCACCAGGCTCGAGCGCATCGGAATCACCCAGGGGGGCGGGCCGCAGCTCTTCAGGGGCCTGGGACAGCTTCACCACAGCGAGATCGGTCACTGGGTCGCTCCCCACGACGCTGCCATCGAGCTGGCGCCCATCGGCGAGGGACACCTGCACCCGATCAGCCCCCTCGACCACATGGGCATTGGTGAGCACTAACCCTTCAGCGGCGATCACCACCCCGGAACCTTGACCATTCTCCCGGTGCGTGCTGGGCAGGTCACCGAAGAGCTCCCGCAGCAATGGATCATCCAAACCAGACCCCAACCCGGGGTTAAACACCTGACGCTCGGTGTCGATGCGGACAACGCTTGGAGCCACCCGTGCCACCGCCTTGGCCACAAAGCCATGGCCAGCCCACGCGCGTGCTGGAGCCTGAATCAGCACCACCAGCATCAGCGCCAGTGCCACCAGCGTGCGCACAAGCCCCATCAACCCTGATCAAAGGCAGAGCCTAGGCAGACCAGCCAGCAGCGATGGCTCACTGGGCTGCAACAGGCAAACGGCCATCGCAGCAAATCCTGGAATCAACAAACCGGCGGTGGAACCGGCGATGGGATTTAGGGTTCGCCCAGCACTGACAACGGCATGACAGCCCCCCAGGAATGTCCGATCTGCAAGGTGACGATTAACCCTGCGCTCGGCGCCAATGAGGAAGTGCGCTTCAGCAGTGGAAGCCAAGCCAGTCGCGCAAAACTGTGGGCACGCGTTTGTCAGTTCGCCAAAGCTGAGGGCTGCATCAACAGCGACCCCGCCAAGCGGAGCAGCCCCAGCAAGGCCGATTTTTACGGTGAACCCCCAGAGATCGACCTGGGCGACAAGAGCTGAGCAGTGAACCTTTAAGATCGATTGGTGCCCGGCGGGCACTCTCGCGGAATCCCATTGCAATGGTGTTCAGCGGGGCAGTCGTTTGTATTTGCGATTGCTGGGCCGGGCCGGCCCCCTGCAACGTGTGCTTTGGCCCACCCGCAACTCGAACCGCTTGAAGCCTTGGCCACATCAGTGGCTGAACCGATGGCTTTTGAGGTGCAAAGCGTGGTGCTTCACAGCCATCGCGCTCCCCAGGCTCTGATCGTGGCGCTCAAACGCGCCGATGGCAGTGATGTCAGTCTCGACGATTGCGCCAGCTTCAGCCATGCCTTTGGTGATGCGCTCGAACTCAACGAGCTGATCCCTGGGGCGTATGTTCTGGAAATCACCAGTCCAGGTGTTGCGGAGTTGCTGCAAGACGACAGGGACTTCCGCAGTTTTCGCGGGTTCCCCGTTCGCGTGCTTCAACGCGATGGCAAAGGCGGCCAACTCAGCCGCCAAGGCTCCCTGCTCGGAAGAGACGCCGATGTGGTGGAGCTGAATCTGCGGGGCCGCGTGGTGCGGATCCCCCGTGAGGATGTCCTTGAGGTGCGCCTGACAACCCCTGAGTCTTGAGGGCACAGCCCTCGCGAGTTCCCCCCATTCCTTCTGTAACGGTTCCCCTATGGCTCTTGTGATGCTCCCGGGTCTCTCGACCTTGATCGAGGACATCAGCGAAGAGAAGAAGCTGCCGGCAAACGTAGTGGAAGCGGCCCTGCGCGAGGCGCTGCTCAAGGGCTACGAACGCTATCGACGCACCCTCTACATCGGCATCAGCGAAGATCCATTCGACGAGGAATATTTCAGCAATTTCGATGTCGGCCTCGACCTCGATGAGGAAGGGTTCCGCGTGCTGGCCTCCAAGATCATCGTTGAGGAGGTGGAAAGTGATGACCACCAAATCGCCCTCGCTGAGGTGCAGCAAGTCACCGATGACGCCCACCTGGGCGACACGGTGGTGCTGGATGTCACCCCAGAGAAGGATGATTTTGGCCGCATGGCTGCGACGGCCACAAAGCAGGTCCTGGCTCAGAAGCTGCGCGATAAGCAGCGCCAGATGATCCAGGAGGAATTTGCGGATCTCGAAGATCCCGTGCTCACGGCACGGGTGATTCGCTTTGAGCGACAGAGCGTGATCATGGCCGTGAGTTCCGGCCTTGGGCGACCTGAAGTGGAAGCCGAACTGCCGCGCCGGGATCAGCTTCCCAACGACAACTACCGAGCCAACGCCACCTTCAAGGTGTTCCTCAAGGAGGTGTCAGAGATCGCACGGCGGGGCCCACAGTTGTTTGTCAGCCGAGCCAATGCTGGCTTGGTTGTTTATCTCTTCGAGAACGAAGTTCCCGAAATCCAGGAAGGTTCCGTCAGGATTGTGGCGGTTGCCCGCGAAGCCAATCCCCCCTCCCGCGCCGTTGGCCCCCGCACCAAGGTGGCGGTCGACAGCATCGAACGGGAAGTGGATCCGGTCGGTGCCTGCATCGGTGCGCGCGGCTCACGCATCCAGCAGGTGGTGAACGAGCTGCGGGGCGAAAAAATCGATGTCGTCCGCTGGTCCTCCGATCCTGGGCAGTACATCGCCAATTCCCTCAGCCCTGCCCGCGTTGAGTTGGTGCGTTTGGTGGACCCTGAAGGTCAGCACGCCCATGTGCTCGTACCACCTGACCAGCTCAGCCTGGCCATTGGGCGTGAAGGTCAGAACGTGCGGTTGGCAGCTCGCCTCACCGGTTGGAAGATCGATATCAAGAACAGCGAGGAGTACGACCAGGTCAGCGAAGACGCCAAGGTATCCGAGCTGATTGAAATCCGTCGGGAAGAGGAGCAGCTTCAGGCCGAAGCAGAGGCTCGCCTGCAGGCGGAGCAGGCAGCCCGTGCTGAAGAGGATGCGCGCCTGCGTGAGCTCTATCCCCTCGAGGAAGACGGGCTGGAAGCTCAGGGCACTGAGGATGGCGAGCTGGAGGTGGAGCCAGTGGCCGTGGATGGGGAGTCCGCCGTTGACGCTGAAGCCGAAGCAGCCCCTGAAGCCACTGAAGAGGCCAACGACGAGGCTGAGGCCACGTGAGTTCCAAACCGACCCTCCGCCGCTGTGTGAGCTGCCGGCAACTGTTCGATCGAGATCAGTTGCTGCGGGTCATCCGGCTTCCGGAGGGCCAGGGGCTGAGCTTGGAGCAAGGAATGGGCCGATCGGCTTACCTTTGCCCTGAGCAAAAATGCTTCGACGAAGCCCGCAAACGGCGGAAACTGCAGCGCGCCCTTCGGGTCCCGGTTGCAGACAGCGTCTATGACGCACTGGCCACACGGCTGACACCTGATGCCCGCAAGGCACTCAGGCAAGATAAAGACTGTCCCTCCCTGTGATGGGACCGGAGGCACACCGTGCCCCGACTATTGGAGACCTGCATGACGAGCGGCGGCAAAGTCCGGATCTATGAGCTGTCCAGAGACCTTGGTCTCGACAATCGCGACGTGCTGAACGCCGCTGAATCGCTGGCGATTGCCGCCAAGAGCCACAGCAGCTCAATCAGCGACGCCGAGGCGGCAAAAATCCGCACCCATCTCGCCGGCAAAGGTGCAGGTGGTGCCGCGGGTAAGCCAGCTGCCAAGAGCAGCGAGGGGGGCAATGCCATCCTCTCGGTGAAAAAGGCCGCCCCAAGCGCACCCGCAGCGCCACAGGCAGCAAAGCCGGTGGCTGCGCCCGCTCCAGCCGCCAAGCCCCAAGCTGCTGCTCCGGCCCCCCGTCCCCAGGCTCCCCCAGCCAGGCCAGCCGCTCCGGCTGCGGCCAAGCCCAGTGCACCGGCTGCTCCGGCCAAGCCCGCTGCGCCCAGCAAGCCTGCTGTGGTGAGCAAGTCGCCAGCACCACCGGCTGCAAAGCCAGCGGCAGCAAAGCCAGCAGCTTCCGCTCCAGCCCCCAGGCCACAGGCTGCTGCTCCAGCCCCCCGTCCCCAGGCGCCCCCAGCCAGGCCAGCCGCACCAGCTGCGGCCAAGCCCACAGCGGCCAAGCCAAGCAACAATCCGAATCGTCCGCCGGCCCCCATTCGGCGCAACACCAACCCGCAGCAACCTGCGGCCAAAGCACCTCCAGCGCCCAAGCCAAAGCCTGTGGTGATGGCCAAGCCGGTGACACCCCCACCGGCGCGTCCAAAACCCGGCCAGTTGCAGGGCAAGCCTCCGGTGCCCATGCGCCCCTCCGCGCAGCAGCAACGGCCAGGACAACCACCGCGCAGTCGCGATCAAAACCGACCCGCTGTCCCCATGCGACCCCCGTCGCAACAGCAGCGGCCTGGTGCCCCCATGCGTCCCGGCGCCCCCCAACGGCCTGGGGCCCCACAACGGGGCGGTCAACGTCCTGGTGCGCCCCAGCGTCCTGGTGCGCCGATGCGCGGCGGCGCCCCCGCTGGCCGGGGTGGCAATGGCCCGCAACAACGCCGCAATGAGGGCGGCCGTCCCCCCGCTTCGCTGGAACTGGTGGGCAAGCCGATCCGGCGCGAGCCCAATCCCCCCCAAGGGCGTGGTCCAGGCCGGCCCGGAGCTCCAGGCGGCATGCGCAAACCCGTGGCCCCCGGGGAGCTCATGCAGCTGCAAAAGCCCGGTGCACGGCCTCAATCCCCTGAAGCCCCCAGGCGGCCGGTGTCGCGCCCCACAGGCGATGCACCCCGCAAACCCGGTGAAGGCCCCAACCGGCCCAACGCACCGGCCACACCGCCACGGCGGCCTGGCTACCGCCCTGCCGCTGGACCTGGCATGGCGGGACGGCCCCGTCGTCCCGATTGGGACGACAGCGCCAAGCTGGATGCTCTGCGCAGTCGCTCACCTCAGCGACAGCGCCAGAAGGTGCACATCATTGGGGAGAACGACGACTCCCTGGCCGCACAGACCGGTGGCTTTGCCGGTGGTCAGGAAGCACTGGTGCTTCAGGCCAGCCTGGCTCGCCCCAGCAAGCCCAAAAGTGCCGCAGCCAAGACAGGGGCACGGCCTGTGGCCCTGCGTCGTCGCAAAAAGGAAACCACCCGTCAGCGCCAGCGCCGCCGCGCCATGGAGCTGCGTCAAGCCCGCGAGGCCAAGCAAGTACGGCCCGAAATGCTGGTGGTGCCTGAGGGGAATCTCACGGTGCAGGAGCTGGCCGACAAGCTGAGCGTCGAAAGCTCCGAGATCATCAAATCCCTCTTCTTCAAGGGGATCATTGCCACGGTCACCCAAACCCTGGATCTCGACACCATCGAAACGGTGTCCGATGAATTCGGCGTGCCTGTGCTGCAGGACGACGTGGAGGAAGCGGCCAAGAAGACCGTGGAAATGATCGAGGAGAGCGATAGAGCTCACCTGATCAGGCGTCCGCCCGTGGTGACCGTGATGGGTCACGTGGACCACGGCAAAACCAGCCTCCTGGATGCCATCCGCAAAACCCGCGTTGCGGCCGGCGAAGCCGGGGGCATCACCCAGCACATCGGTGCTTACCAGGTGGATGTGGACCACGCCGGGAAGAGCAAGAAGGTCACCTTCCTCGACACACCAGGCCACGAAGCCTTCACCGCCATGCGTGCCCGCGGCACCAAGGTGACCGACGTGGCCATCCTTGTGGTGGCAGCCGATGACGGCGTTCGTCCCCAGACCCTCGAAGCCATCAGCCACGCCCGGGCCGCTGAGGTGCCGATCGTGGTGGCCATCAACAAGATGGACAAGGAAGGCGCCCAGGTGGATCGGGTCAAGCAGGAGCTCTCCGATCAGAACCTGCTGCCGGAAGACTGGGGTGGTGACACGGTGATGGTGCCTGTGAGCGCCCTGAAGGGCGAAGGTCTCGACACCCTGCTGGAAATGATCCTGCTGGTGACCGAGGTGGAAGACCTCAAGGCCAACCCCGAGCGCATGGCCAAGGGCACCGTGATCGAAGCCCACCTCGACAAGGCCAAGGGTCCTGTGGCCACCTTGCTGGTACAAAACGGCACCCTCAGGCCTGGAAACGTGGTGGCTGCCGGCCCTGTCCTGGGCAAGGTGCGCGCCATGGTGAACGACACCGGCCGCCGCGTGAAAGATGCTGGCCCCTCCTCCGCCGTTGAGGTGCTGGGCTTCAGTGAAGTGCCAGCAGCCGGCGACGAATTTGAGGTGTACAGCGACGAGAAATCCGCTCGCGCTGTGGTGGGCGATCGCGCCAGCGAAGCCCGCGCCAGCCGTTTGGCTCAGCAGATGGCCTCCCGCCGGGTGTCGCTCACCTCGATGTCG
The DNA here is from genome assembly GCA_035286165.1 of Synechococcus sp. Classification (GTDB taxonomy): domain Bacteria; phylum Cyanobacteriota; class Cyanobacteriia; order PCC-6307; family Cyanobiaceae; genus RCC307. The sequence continues at coordinate 8,363 of JAYKHZ010000039.1, read as the reverse complement.
GGCCAGGCCAGCGAAGGCGAGCTCAAGGAGCTCAACATCATCCTCAAGGCCGATGTTCAAGGCAGCGTGGAAGCGATTCTCGGATCGCTCGAGCAGCTGCCCCAAGGCGAAGTTCAGGTGCGCGTCCTGCTCTCTGCACCGGGCGAGGTCACCGAAACCGACGTGGATCTGGCCGCGGCTTCCGGCGCTGTGATTGTGGGCTTCAACACCACCCTGGCCTCCGGTGCTCGCCGGGCTGCCGAGGCGGCTGGTGTGGATGTTCGCGATTACGACGTGATCTACAAGCTGCTGGAAGACATCCAGGCAGCCATGGAAGGTCTACTGGAACCCGAACTGGTGGAATCCCCACTGGGCGAAGTGGAAGTGCGGGCTGTGTTCAGCATCGGCAAGAGCGCTGTGGCCGGTTGCTACGTCACCAGTGGCAGCATCCAACGCAATTGCAAGATTCGTGTTCATCGCGGCAAGGAGATTGTGTTCAGCGGCGATCTCGATTCGCTCAAGCGGATGAAGAACGACGTCAAGGAAGTGAACACGGGCTTCGAATGCGGCATCGGCTGCGATCGCTATGCCGACTGGCAGGAAGGCGATCGCATTGAGGCCTACACGATGGTGACCCAGAAGCGCACACTCACCACCTGAGATGGGCGCCTGGCTGCCACGGCTCAGCCTCGCTCTGCTGCCCCTCGAACTGCTGCTGCTGCAGCTGATCTTGGCGGCTGGTGAGCCTGGGCCTTCGCCGAAGCTTGAAATCTGCTTGCTCTGGGCCTTGGCCGTGCTGCTGCCGCAGCTACGGCCACCTTGGATGATGCCCGTGGCGCTGCTGAGGCCCGTGCTGGCAGTGGTTCAGCTACCCATTCTGTTGTGGCTGGATCAGCGAGCCGGATTGGCCATCACCGCAAGCCCATGGGCCAATCAAAGCCGAGCTGCGGCGCTGGTTTGGAGTTTGCTGGTGCTGCTGTTGCTGCAGTGGCAGCTGCGTTCAGTCCTCGGAACGATTGCGATCAACCCAGAGCAACGCGCCACTGACCACCAAGGCCAAAAGCTGGATCCCAGCATCAGCGAGGGGAACACTGTTGCCGCTGGAGGCACGCAAAGCCATGGTGGCACCACCAACACCAGCGGAAGCAAAAAGAGCGAACCAGAGGGCACGGCGTAAGCCCCGCCAAGGCGTCCGGGCTTCCTGCAACAGGCGGGCCTTCAGCTCAGGATCCAGGCGGTTACCAGGTGCCGACATGCAAAAGGGGGAATTGGTGGGGGCTCAATGCTAATTTGTGTCGGATGCCGGTGTAGCTCAGGGGTAGAGCAACTGATTCGTAATCAGTAGGTCGCAGGTTCAAATCCAGTCACCGGCTTCATTAACGAAATTCAAAACTCATTGCAACTGAAACTGTTCCGTTTGGGCTCAGCAATCGGCGCGCCATGGAAGAGATCATCCATTGAACGAAGCGAGCTTCAACAAGCAGAAATTTGCACTTCGAGAACAATCAAACAGCCCAAGATTTAGCATTCATCAATCGAAGAGAATCACGACTGCAAGCCAGCGATTCGGCTCAGGGGTACACAAATTCACCAGCGCCGTTTGAACCTCTGCAGCTGCCGTAACAGCCGATCCAAGCTGCTGCAGGTCAGGACCACCAGCACAAAAAAATTGCAGGAACAGGCTGGGAGCAAGCCAACGCCCCTCAGAATGGGATGACACCCTGGTGGCCCATTGGATCAATTGGTCTTCTTGACACCAGAGGCCGTTCCATTCGAAGACGGCTTCACTCTCAACCCAGGAGCAGACGGCGGCGGAAGCCTGACATGCCTCCTCCCCGCAGCGATGGTGCAAGAGCTTGAACACGAGCGAGAAGCACAACTGACTCAGCTTGCGCGGCAGCTGCAGGAACGCGGAGGCAGCTGCCAACCGGCCGAATGGCAATCCAACGCCAACGGCAGCTTTCACGTGCACGTGAGGTGGCACGCAAGCCAAGGCCCGCACCTGCTCGATCAATTCGGCCAACCGATTGATACTGAAACAGCTCAGCAAGCTGCTGGCGAGCAAGGCAGAGCCAGACTGGCCCTACAGCTCAAACCCTTCCTGCTTCCTGACCCACTGGTGTTCGGAAGCCGGCTCCGCTTGATCGGCATCCAAGTGCTCATCGAAAACAGAAGCCTGAGCGAACCTTGCTTTGAGCAAGTGGCGGAACTGTTTTGCCGCCCCAATGGTCGCAACAGCCCCGGCGAGCAACTCCTCAAAGCCCAGTTTGTGGCCTCATTTCTTTAAGCATGCCCCCAGGCATGGCGGCCATGGATGGATCAACCAAACGGCTTATTCAAGAGCCACAGCAACAAGGCAAATACCAGCGCTGTGATCGCAGAATTGCGATTCACACAAGCAATTTTCCCGGTCAAAGCAGCTCCATAGGCCGCTCCGTACACCAAACAAAACACCAACGTATAAACCAGCAACAAAAAAGGATTCACCAGCATCAAGGGCATACTCGCCCCAAGCTACTCAACACGAGCCGCTGCACGACAAAACCATAACAACCTGAAGAGAATCTTTTTGGCTAACTCTTAATCTACACTCGATAGCCTTTAAAAGCTCTTCTTCAACCCGTTACGGGTAGGCGCAAACCCCATGCAAAATATTGACGTTCGTGCTCTATTCCTGGGCCCGAAAGGGGAAAATAAGATTTTTTTAGAGAGGAGATGCAGGAGGCAATCGACGATCATATTGCTTGGCTGCTCACATTCAATCCATCCGATCCCAGCCTCACAAATGCACGCCAACGCAATGATCCAAATTTTAGAGAAACGCTTTACAAAACCGACGAGATTCTAAAAAAACTCTCCAGCAAGCTCCAAGATCAATCGCTTCCCTGGTTCTCACCTCGTTACATTGGCCATATGAATTCAGACACCTTGATGGTGTCAAGCCTGGCCTATGTGATGGCCATGATGTACAACCCAAATAACTGCGCCGAAGAAGCATCACCTGTAACCACCGAGATGGAGGTGGAAGCAGGGCGTGATCTGTGTGAACTGTTTGGCTACAACCACCAACAGGCCTGGGGACACATCACATCGGGCTGCACCGTGGCCAACTATGAGGGGCTCTGGCTGGCACGCAATCTCAAAGCCCTCCCCATGGCAACGGCAGCGCACCCCGAAGCCAGTCAGTTCACAGCCGGAATGAGCGAAAAGAAACCGCAAAACATGCCAGTTCGCGAGATTCTGGATCTGATTAGCAAGTTGGAAGGAGCCAAACTGCTGCATCAAGTCAATGACACCGGAATTCGCAATAAAGGAGTGAATCCAGCCAGCCTTGGCAAAGTACTGATCCCGCGCTCCAAACACTATTCCTGGTTGAAAGCGATGGATATTCTTGGCCTAGGCCATGATCAGATTGTTCCGATTGATGTTGATAGCAACTACCGCTCAGACATGAATTCGCTGCGCAGCAGCGTGGAACAACTGATTGCTGAAGGCACTCCTATTCTTGCAGTGATCACAGTTGTTGGAACAACAGAGGAAGGAGCCATAGACCCTGTACACGAAGTTCTCGCCATCCGCGATGCTTGCGAGAAAGAACATGGCGTGTCGTTCTATGTACATTGCGATGCAGCATATGGCGGCTATGTTCGCAGCATGTTTATAGATGAGGAATCAAAGTTCCTCCAATATGACGATCTCATCGCGCGTTATCGCAAGCAAGATCTCATTCCTGAAGGAGTCACGTGGCCCAAACGTGATGTTTACGAGGGCTTCAAAGCCATGACTGGTGTGGATTCAATCACTGTTGATCCCCACAAATCAGGCTTCATTCCTTACTCCGCTGGTGCGATCACCTATCGCGACAAGCGAATCCTGAAACTGCTTAGCTATCACGCTGCCTACGTAACCAGTTCTGAAACAGATGATGTTCAACTGGGCCCAAGTGTCATGGAAGGATCCAAAGCCGGAGCAACGGCTGCTGCCGTTTGGGCTACACATCGCACTGTTTCGCTTGATTTAGCAGGCTACGGGCCTGTCATCGGCCATGGCATCGCAACCGCCGATTGGATCACCAAAAAACTTAGTGATTTGCAATTTCAGTGTGGTGAACGCCAGACCAAAGCACATCTACTGATGGAGCCTGACTATAATATGGTAAATTTCGGCTTCAAGGAAGTGGGCAACAACAGCCTTGCTGATTACAACAAGCTGAATGAGAACTTCTATGAAGAATCCTCATTCATCAGTGGACGCACCTACCACAAGAACTTCATGACATCCTCCACCTCACTCACCCGCGAGGAATACGGGGATGCACCCATCACCTTCGTGGAGTCAATGGGGATCAGCCGTCAGGAATGGGATCAACTTGAATCCGTCTATATTCTTAGAGCAGCAGTGATGACGCAATTCCTGCGCGAAAGAGACGTCTTTGAAGACTACTGGAATGACATCGCAAGCGAATTTGAATCCATTATCGCGAAAATCCTTAAATAACAGGCCCAATTCAAAAAATACACGACACTCATGATGGACTTTTCATTCACCAATACGCAGCTCATCATTGCGATGCTGACACTACTTAACCCACTAATCATTGGCCTGATTTACCTGAACTACAAGCCAAAAGCCACACTCGCGGAAAGCATCCGCGATGGCATCACCACGTGCATTGGCTCCACAATGATCATGCTCGTAATCATTCGTGTTGGCACATCAATTCTTGATGTTCTAGGAGTCAACTTACTTGCAATTAGAATTGCCGGCGGCATCATCCTAACCCTCTCAGTTTACAAGATGATGAGTGATCAGGACTCTGCAGATGATGCCAAGGCGGAACAACAAGCAGCAAGCAAATCGATTATCACGCCATTTGTCACGCCAATTTGCGTGGGTGGCGCATCGATTTCGATGCTGTTCACTTACATCTCCAATATTCCAAAATTCTCAATGGCAATATTCTGGAGTTTAGGCTCCGCTGTTTTCCTTGTCTTCCTAATCATTGGAGCTTTTATGCCAATATCAATCCTATTTTTCAAAAAAATACCCAAGAGCATTCTCGATGCCATTAAAACCATTTCACTCTTCATTGTGTTCTCCATTGGCATCACAATCCTGCTGAGCACCATTCCCGATATCGCCAAACTCTTTGCCCCTGCCTAGGGCTTCAGGCCCAAGATGCCGGGCTCAATCAAGTCAGCAGTGGTTCACAACTTGCAGGCCCCTTCTGGGGGTAAGCCGGCCCATTGCAACAGCTCAGGCCAACTGCGCAGGCGCTCAAAGATCCAGCGATGGCCTTCGCTATTGCAATGCAATCCATCGGCACTCAAGCGAGCCAGCCATGGTGCCCCCACCGCAGTGCCATCCCAGAGCTGCAGAAAAGGCACATCGCGCTCCAAACAGGCCTCCTCAATCAAACGGTTGGCCCGGGCCACATCGGCATTGCCATACCAAAGGCAACCGGCGTAGGGCATCGCTGCCTCATTCACTGGCGTGAGTCCGAGCATGAACACTGGCGCCAGTTGCTGAGCCCTGGTCAATAACTGCTCCAGGCCAAACAGAAACGCCTCTGGCTCAAGTTGCAAGCGGCCATCAGCACGACCCACCCGCGCGCAGTCATTCAGGCCAACGCCGATGAGCAGCCCCTGGGGCTGCTGACGCCGCAGTTCACCCCGCACCTTGAATTCCTGCTCCATGCGGGCAGCGAGCCGTTCAAGGCCATCACCTCGCACCCCAAGGTTGTAAAGCACCGGTGCCTGGGGGCGGGGCATCCAATGGCAGCGCAGGCGCTCGGCCCAGCCTCCGGCCTCGCAATCTCCCCAGCCGAACACACCGCTGTCACCAAGTGCGATCAGCTTGGGGGGAACCTCCATGGCAACAGCTGGCGCGAACAGGGATTTAAGCAGCACCCTGCGGCACACTGATCCAAATTTCGACAGAGCCCCCACGGCATGGAGCCGAACCGGCTGGAGCGCCTGCATCGCAGTTACGACCGTGATGCCGAACTGGATGAAGCCTTTGTGGTGCTCACCCTGGGGGCCAGCCTGATTGCCACCCTTGGGCTACTCGCCAACAACGCCGCTGTGGTGATTGGCGCCATGGTGGTGGCCCCTTGGATTCTGCCCCTGCGCACCAGCGTGTTTGCCGTGCTGCTGGGATCACTGCCGCTGTTGGGATCAGCCCTGCGCACCCTCTTGGCTGGGGTGGTGCTCACCACCGTGCTCTCCAGTGGCCTGGGCCTGCTGGCCACGGCCACGGGCTTCCACCAGTTCGGCAGCGAGGTGCTGGCTCGCACTGAGCCCAACCTGTTGGATTTGGGCATCGCCCTGGCAGCGGGTGCGATCGCCACCTACGCCAAGCTGCGCAGTGATGCGGTGAGTTCCCTTGCCGGCACGGCCATTGCTGTGGCCCTGGTGCCACCGGTGTGCGTGATGGGGCTACTGCTGGCCAATCACCAGTGGAATCCAGCCCTGGGGGCTGGTCTGCTGTTTCTCACCAACCTGCTGGGAATCCTCACCGGCGGCATCGTGATGATGGCCGCCAAAGAACCCTTCTTCCGAGAGCAACTGCGCCAGAGCCACCTGAGTTTGGTGAGCTTTGTGCTCACAGGCCTGCTGGTGTTGCCTCTGAGCGTGAGCTTTCGCTACCTGCTGCAAGGCGCAGCTCAAGAGCAAACCAGGCAGGAGATTGAACGCACAATCCGCACGTTTCTAGAGCGCGAAACCCTCACGTTTGGGGCCGATCCATCCGTGGAGGTGGGCCAGGTGTTGATCAACTGGAACCGCAATCCACCCTTGATCAAGGTGCTGGTGCGAGTCACCAATCCCAACCTGCCCACCTACACCCAGATTTCGGCGGTGCAGGATGCCATTAACGCGCGGCAACCCCTGCGCTACGAGCTCATGGTGCAACGCACCGCCGTGGTGGTGGTGGGCCCAGAGGAAGCCCCCAACCCAAGCGACAGCAAAAATTTTGAACTGATTGAACCAGCGCCGCCTGAACCACCTGCGGTTGAGGCTGAGCCAGAGGAGGGCAACCCTGCCGGCCCTCCTCCTTTGCCGCCACTACCAGCGGCAGAGGTTCAGGTTCAGATGGAAGCCGAGGCAGCCGCTACACCGCAGCGCTGAGGGGGGCACGCTGGGGGAAATTGCAAGCTGTGGCCCGTACCCGGGCCGGGGCCCGAGGGGGAACGGCGGTCAGGCTGTTGCGGCGCAGAGCACCGGCCTGCATCAGATCTTCCCGCAAGCCGCTATCGCAGCTCAACAAACGCGACCAACTGGGCAGTTGCTGGTTGACTGGATTCTCCAGCAAACGCGTCATACCCGGACGCACCAACTTGGCAAACTCCTGCACCGCCAATTCCTCACCATGACGGTTGTAGGGGAGAGCATTGACCAATGAATCAAGCCCGTGCTGGCGCACGCGATCTTCACCCATGCGGCGATAGAGAACCTCAAGCACGGGAATCTGCGCATCGGAGAGAGCCACCCCTTCATGCTCCATCAACCCGCGGAGCACAGTGGCAAGAATTTCACCACACATGCGCTGCAATCCCTCTCCTGCAGTGGCACCCAGTTCCTTGTGCTTGTGATCAAACAAGCCCAGATCCACTTGAGCAATGCGGCTCAAAGCCACATGGCGATACACCTCAGAGAGCAGTCCCACCTCCAGGCCCCAGTCACTGGGGATGCGGAGATTCATCACCAGATCCGTGGTGAAAGCGAATTCACCGGCCAGTGGATAACGAAAAGCCCGTAAGTAGCGCAGGTAGTCACTGGAGCCAACAAGTTGCTCCAAGCTGGCCAGCAGCGGAGCCACAAACAATCGGGTGGCACGACCTTGCAGCGCCCGGGTCTCTAATGCCAAGCGGCTGTAGAAGGCCTTGACGTAAGCCACCCCGTTGGAGGGATCCATCAACGGCGCCAGCATCCGCTGGGGATAGGCCGGCGAAAACGTACGAATATCCGCATCAAACAAGCCGATCACCTCGGCCTGACAGGAGGCCACCCCCAAACCCTGCCAAACAGCCCAGCCCTTCCCGGGCGGACCACTCACCTGCAAATTGTGCTGCTGGCCAAGGGTATCAAGCAGCTCCTTCACCGCTGGACCGTTGGTCCAATGAATCCGCACGGGGAAGGGCATATCGGCAAAGAAGGTCTCCGCCTCCTTCACCTCTTCAAGGCTGCTGGCCGAAAGGGCCACAACCAACTCCTGCAAGCCATCGAGGTCGCGCAATACCTCACGAATCAACCCCAAGGCGGGCCGCCGAAACTCCTCCATCAAGCAGGGAATCAGCAGGCTGGTGGGCCGACGCTTCAGCCCCTCACGCAGCGCTTCAGCTCCGCATCCCCCCTGACCGTAGTCATGGATGGTGGTGATCAAAC
>JAYKHZ010000038.1:0-9889 GCA_035286165.1 Synechococcus sp. | reverse complement strand
GCCGGTGTGGGTACGCATGCGGACCCGGAAACCGGACACGCGCTTGCGCTTGCGGCTGGTTCCTTCGAGGGTGCGCTTGCTCATTTGATGTGTCTCAACTCTTGGCCGATCTTTAATTTTACCAGTGAGGTCAGTCGGTCAGTTCCACCACCCAGCTGCCGAGATAGCCCGCCATCGGCACATCCCCAGGAGCTTGAGCCAGGGCATTGAACTGATACATGCCGCTGTTGAAAGGGTTGGCCACGTACATCACCACGCCGATGGCACGGTCGGGGGGAACCGGGCTGTCGGGAACGATCTCGATGGTTTTGCCTTCGTCGGTGAGGCTGATCTGAGCCGGGATGGTCTCGTTGCAGCGGGTGCGCTTCAGGGCGCCACCGATCTGGCAATAGGAGAGCCGCACGTTCTTGGCTTTGATGTCAGCGTCGAAATAACTGGGAATGGTCACATCCAGTTTCATGATCGCCGCCTTGCGATCTTTTCCTTTGAGGATCAGGAAGTAATCGGACCAGCGGTTGCGCTCGGTGTTGGAGACCCAGTAGTAGAGCTTTTTGAAGTCCTTGTTGTTGTTCCAGCGAAATTCGAGTCCGGGGGTTCCTGCGGAGCTCTGAGCTCCAACGCGCTGCAACAGACCTGAGACACCGATTCCGGCGGCCACCAAGCCAGCGCCGGCCAGGCCGAGCAGGGAACGGGTGCTGAACTCCATGGCATCGCAGATCGAGATACAGCGATTCTCATGAGCCTGCTGCCACTCCCAGGGGGTGATGGGACGGCGGGGCAGCTGTCAGTTGTGTCCAGATCGGTCTGGGCGCAGCCGCGCGGCATCACGCAGATAGGGGTGGCTCACCGGTTGATCCTCTGGCATCCACGCCTGCACCAGCACCCGAATGCAGCGCACCAGATCCCCCTCCACCTGCATCTGCTGACAATCCAGCAGGGCGACGCCATCCCAACCGGGGCGACGGCGTGCCAGTGAGGCCGGGAAGAGGGCATTGAGATCGTCGGTCACCGAAAACGTGGCGGTGAGCACCAGCTCCCCCTTCAGTTGATTCTCGGCAATCAGGGCATCCAGCAGCTCATCCACGGCTGCACTCATGGCGGCCGCTGTGTTCGCACTGGCGGTGGTGGCACCCCGCAGAGCGCGCAGAGCCAGGGGGGTATCGGTCATGGGCGGTACAGCCAGAGCGCCTGGCCGCAAGCGAATTGAAGCTGCAGTTCCTGGCGGAGCCGTTGCAGGGGGCTGCGGCGCTCCTTGCCGAGCTCCACGGGACGGCAATCCTCATCCAGATCAGCCAGTTGTGCCGCTTCGCGCCGGGCCACCTCTTCATCGCCCAGCAGATCCACCAGACCCAACTCCTTGGCCTGAGCACCGCTGAACACACGCCCATCGGCGAAGCTGCGCACCACCTCTTCACTGAGACCACGCCCGCTGGCCACGGCGGTGACGAACTGGCCGTAACTGCTGTCGATCAGTGCTTGCAGGATCTCCCGTTCGGCCGCACCGAGGGGTTTGTCGGGCGAAAGGATGTCTTTATAAGGACCGCTTTTGACGGTTTCAAAGCGCACACCCACGCGCTCCAGGAGTTTCTCGAGGTTGTTGCCCCGCAGGATGACGCCGATGGAGCCGGTGATTGTGCCGGAGTTGGCCACCACCCGCTCAGCGGCGCTGCCCACATAGACCCCGCCGGAGGCGGAGATGTTGCCGTAGCTGGCCACCACCTTGCAGCCTTTCTCGCGCAGGCGCATCAGGGCTTGGTGGATCTCCTGGCTGTCACCAACGGTGCCGCCTGGGCTGTCGATGCGAAGCAGCAGAGCAGGAAATTCCTGCTGTTCCACCTGACGCAGGGCTTTGAGCACCCGTTTGCGCGTGGCACCGGCGATCGGCCCCTCCATGGCGATACGGGCGATGCGCTTGCGGCGGTGGCGACGCCAGGGCCAGGGCATGGAGAACAGGCTTTGTTGCGGATCCTATGCAGGAGCAGTGGCCCCGGCGACAGCCGCCGCTTTCCTTAGGCTCGCCGCTGCTGAGCGGATCGTGGTGTCTGGTGTCCTGCGCTGGCTGGCCATGCTGCTGCCATTTGCCCTGTGGGGCACCGGCATGGTGGCCATGAAGCCGCTGCTGAGCGATCTCAGTCCCCTCACGCTTGCCTGGCTGCGGATCCTGCCGGCGGCCCTGGTGCTGTTGCCAGCCTGTGTGCTGCTCAGGCGCCCCCTGCTTCCCAGCCGCAGCGACTGGGGCTGGCTGCTGGTCTTCTCACTCATTGATGGCTGCTTGTTCCACGGGCTGCTCTCCGAGGGATTGGCTCGCACCAGCGCTGGTCTCGGTTCGGTGTTGATCGATTCCCAGCCATTGCTGGTGGCGCTGCTGGCTCGCACCTTTTTGGGTGAAGCGATCAATCCCGTGGGATGGCTGGGGCTTTTGCTGGGCGTGGCCGGAATCCTCTGTCTTGGTTTGCCAGAGGGGGTGTTCGCGCACCTTTGGCTGGAGGGACCCCCCGTTCTTGGCAGCTTGCTTCCCGCCAGTGGCGAGCTGCTGATGCTCGGAGCCGCTGCGAGCATGGCCGTGGGCACCCTGTTGTCGCGCTGGGCTTGTCGCCACAGCGATCCGGTGGCGGTCACCGGCTGGCATCTGCTGTTGGGCAGCCTGCCCTTGCTGCTGCTGAGCAGCAGTGGACCCCTGGCCGACCCCCTCCACACCTGGCCGCTGCTGACCCTGCCGCAGTGGGGCCTGATGGGGTACGCCAGCCTGCTTGGCACCGCAGTGGCCTACGGGCTCTTCTTCTGGTTCGCCAATCGCGGTGACCTCACCGCCTTCACCTCACTCACCTTCCTCACCCCGGTGTTTGCCCTCGCCACCGGCGGCGTTTTGCTGGGGGAGCAGCTGCGCCTGCTGCAGTGGTTTGGGGTGGTGCTGGCCCTGGGGTCGGTGCTGTTGATCAATCGCCGTTCCGAGCTATGGCAGGCATGAAACTGCTGGTGGTCAGTACCCCCATGGGGCCCCTGGGCCAGGGGCTGGGCGGTGGGGTGGAGCTCACCCTCGAAGCGGTGCTCAAGGGATTGCAGCAGCGTGGGCATCGACTTTCCCTGATTGCGGCTGAGGGCAGCAACCTTGTTCTGCCGGATCTGGATCAGCTCTGGTTGGAGCCTGGGGTGCCCCAGCCCAGCTGGCAGCACCAACCGCGTCAGGCCCCTGTGCAGGTTCCTGCAAACGGCCTGCTGCCCCGCTTCTGGGAGCGGGCGTTGGAGCAGCAGGGCCACTTCGATGCCGTGCTCAACCTTGGCTACGACTGGTTGCCCTTTTGGCTCACGCCTCAGTTCCGCACCCCTCTGTTTCACCTGGTGAGCATGGGCAGCGTCAGCGAGGCGATGGATGCGGTGATCGAAGCCACGGCTCGGGCATTTCCCAGGCGTTTGGCGTTCCATACCGCTTCCCAGGCCGAGGATTTCCAGCTGCCTGTGGCCCCCACCCTGGTGGCCAATGGTTTTGATTTCGGGCGATACAGCTTCTGTGCCCAGCCTGAGCAGCGCTTGGGTTGGGTGGGGCGCATCGCCCCGGAAAAAGGCCTGGAGGATGCGGCCAGGGCGGCTGCCGAGCTGGGCTGGCCCCTGTGGATCTGGGGCTTGCGGGAAGACACGGCCTATGCCGCTGCGGTGGAGGCATCGGTGCCCCCAGGCACCCTGCACTGGCGTGGCTTTCTCCCCACCCAGCAGCTGCAGGCCGAACTGGGTGGTTGTGCCGCGCTGTTGAACACACCCAAGTGGAACGAGGCGTTTGGCAATGTGGTGGTGGAGGCCATGGCCTGCGGGGTGCCGGTGGTGGCCTACAGGCGCGGTGGTCCGGCTGAGCTGATCGATGATGGTGTCACGGGCTATGGCGTGGAGCCCGATCAACCCCAGGCGCTCGCGGAGCGCCTGCCGGCGGCACTCAGGCTCGATCGGGCTGCGTGCCGAGAGCAGGCGCAGCGGCGTTTCGGCCTGGAGGCTTTTGCCCAGCGCCTGGAGGCCTGGCTGACCACTGCTGCATAGGCTGTCGGGATCTTGCTGAATCGGCCGTGCCTCCAGCCCAACGGCGTTTCTGGTTGGTGCTGGCCGTTGTGGTGTGCGGCAGCGTGCTGTTCCTCTGGCGCCTTGGTGCCGTGGGCCAGTTGGATGAAACCCCAGCGCTGTTCGCCGCAGCCGGGCGCGCCATGGCCGAAACAGGCGATTGGCTCACCCCGCGGGTGAATGGTCACCCGCGCTTCGACAAGCCAGTGCTGATCTACTGGCTGATCGGTGGCTTCAGCTGGCTTCTGCCCCCCGACTGGGACCCCTTGGGCAGCTGGGCCTCCACCCTGCCCTCAGGCCTGGCGATGCTGGCGATGATGCTGGCGCTGGCTCTCACGGTGTTGCCCCGCCGTGGTGCTGTTGTGGCCTTGGAAGCGGCCCTGGCGTTTGCACTCTCGCCCCTGGTGCTGCTGTGGGGGCGGGCGTCGGTGAGCGATCCCCTGCTCACCGCCTGTGTGGGCATTGGTTTGCTGGGCCTCTGGCGCACCTATGCCACCCCTCGGGCACCGTTCCCCCTGCTGAGTTGGCTGGTGCTGGGGCTCGGGGTGCTCACCAAGGGGCCCGTGGCCCTGGTGATCGCGTTGCCCACCTTGGTGGTGTTCGGCTTCTGGCAACGGGACCTCGGTGGCCTGGTGAGGGCGCTGCGGCCCCTGCCTGGCGTGCTACTGGCCCTGCTGGTGGCGGCTCCCTGGTACCTGCTGGAGATCTGGAAGGAAGGCCAGCCCTTCATCGACAGTTTCTTCGGCTATCACAACCTTCAGCGCTACACCGAGGTGGTGAACAACCACGCCGGCCCCTGGTGGTACTACGCCCCGCTGTTGGTGCTGGTGAGCCTGCCGTTCACGCCGCTTCTGCTCCTGGCCATGGCCAATCAGGCAGCGGATTGCTGGCAGCGAAGGCCCCTGCGACCCCAGGCCAGCCTCAGCCGGTTTGCCCTGGCCTGGCTGGTGGTGGTGCTTCTGTTTTTCACCATCTCCGCCACCAAATTGCCCAGCTACCTGCTGCCGGCATTGCCGGCCATGGGGTTGCTCATCGCCCTGGCGGACGCCCCTCCGCTCTGGTTGGCCCGGGCCCGCTGGGCCTGTGTGGCCTTGGCTGTTGTGCTCACAGCCGGCTTTTTTGCCGGTTCAGTTTGGGTGCCCTTGATTCAGGATCCGGAGATTCCTGATCTGGCAGGTGCCCTGCAGCGTTCGGGGGTGGTGTGGATCAGTGCTGGTTTGTTTGCCCTGGCCGCTTTGGCCGGTGGCCTGCTGCTGCAGCGCCGCGGTGCCAGCCGCTCGGGGCCCTGGTTGCTGGCTCTGCAGTTGCCGATGGTGCTCTGGCAGCTGTTCGCCTTGATTCCAGTGGGGGAAATCGTGGATCAGCGTCGGGCCCAGCCCCTGCGGCAGCTGGCTGCGGTGGTGCAGCAGGTGCATCAGCCCGATGAGCCTCTGGCGATGGTGGGCATCAATAAGCCTTCACTGCACTACTACAGCCGTCTGGTGGTGCTGTACGTGGGTCGCCCTGCCAGTGGTTTGATCGATCTGGCGGAGCAATTGCCGCCCACTGGCACGGCGTTGCTGGTGATTGACACCACCACAGCCCTGGAGCCCTACTGGCGGCAGATGCCCCATCAGCGCCTCGCCGCTGATGGGGTGTATGAGCTCTGGCGCGTGGCAATCCCGGCCCTGCAAACCGGTGCTGAGCAGCTGGAAGCGCAGGGGGTGGAGTCCACCTGGCGCCTGCCGAACCCCGAGCGATACTGAGCGCCGCAACGCCCCGGACCCTTTGATGGCTGAGTCCCCCGCGCTGCTGCCGGTGATTCTCTGCGGCGGCACCGGTACCCGCCTTTGGCCCCTCTCGCGGGCCAGTTATCCCAAGCAGTACTGGGCTCTGGCGGAGAACACCGACGACACGCTGTTGCAGCTCACCCAGCGGCGCCTTGAGGGCTTGCCTGGCCTTGGTTCTCCCCTGTTGATCTGCAACGAGGACCACCGCTTCATCGTGGCTGAGCAGATGCGCCAGATCGGCGTGGAGCCCGAAGCCATCCTGCTGGAGCCCATGGGGCGCAACACCGCTCCAGCGGTGTGCGTGGCAACGCTGCGGGCCCTGGCCCGTGGTGATGATCCACTGCTGCTGGTGCTCGCCGCTGACCATGTGATTCGCCAGCCCGAGGCCTTCCGCGACACCATCAACGCTGGAATTCCGGCCGCCATGGCCGGCCGCCTGGTGACCTTCGGCATCGTGCCCACGGCCCCTGAAACCGGTTACGGCTACATCGAGGCAGCCGAACCACTCAGTGCCGCTGCGCCGGTGCCGATTGAGCGGTTTGTGGAAAAGCCTGATCGGGAACGGGCTGAGCAATTCCTGGCCAGCGGCCGCTTCACCTGGAACAGCGGCATGTTCCTGTTCAGGGCCAGCGCCATGCTCGCTGAGCTGGAGCGCCTGGTGCCGGAGCTGGTGAGCTGCTGCCGCGCTGCCGTGGAGCAGGACAGCGCCGACCTCCAGTTTCTGCGGTTGGAGCGGGAGGCCTTTGCCAAGTGCCCCTCGATCGCCCTGGATGTGGCGGTGATGGAGCGCACCAGCCTTGGTTCGGTGCTGCCGTTGCAGGCGGGTTGGAGTGATGTGGGCAGCTGGAGCGCGTTATGGGAATCCGGTGAGCGCGATGCCGACGGCAATCTGTTGCGCGGCCGGGTGATCAACCTTGGCTCGAGCAATTGCTACCTGCGCAGTGAGCATCGCCTGGTGGTGGGCCTTGGCGTTGAAAATCTGGTGGTGGTTGAAACCGATGACGCCGTGCTGGTGGCCCATCGCGACCATTCCCAACAGGTGAAGGCGGTGGTGCAGGAACTGGAACGCAGTGGTTCCTCAGAGGGCCGCGCCCATCGCCGCATCTACCGGCCCTGGGGGCATTACGACAGCGTGGTGGATGGCCGCCGCTGGCAGGTGAAGCGGCTGCAGGTGAAGCCCGGTGCTGCCCTGTCGCTGCAGATGCACCATCACCGTGCTGAGCACTGGGTTGTGGTCAGCGGCACCGCTTTGGTGGAGAAGAACGGCGTGGAGGAGCTGGTGGGGGAAAACCAGAGCACCTACATCCCGCTGGGCTCCCAGCACCGGCTCACCAATCCCGGCAAGATTCCAGTGGAATTGATCGAGGTGCAGAGCGGTCCGTACCTGGGAGAAGACGACATCGTGCGCTTCGATGATGCCTACGGCCGCTCCACCTCGTAAGGGGGATCTGTCGGCATCTGGCCAATAGGCCAGCCCCTGACTGGCATGATTTCCGCCATGGCTGAGTGCTTCCCTCCCCGTGCCTGAGTCCGCAGGGTTTCTGGCGGCAGCAACCAGCTTTTCCGGCTGCATCACCCTGCTGGTGTTCGGCCTGTCCCTGGTGCTGTTCATCACAGGCTGGTTGGCGCCTGAGATCACCGGCCTGCTGGCCGTGGCCCTGCTGGTGAGTTTTGGAGTGCTGGATCCGCGCGAAGCGGTTCAGGGGTTCGGCACCCCGGCGTTGATCACCCTGATGGGTCTGTTTGCCCTCTCCGCCGGGCTGTTCCGCAGTGGCGGGGTGGATCGCCTGCGTGCCCTGGTGGGTTCTGATGCGATTCGCACCCCCCGGCGCATGATCATGTTGCTGGTGGCGGTGGTGTCACCGCTGTCGGGCTTCATTCCAAACACTCCGATCGTGGCCACCTTGCTGCCGGTGGTTGAGAACTGGTGCCATCGCCGTGGCGTCTCGCCCTCCAAGGTGCTGTTGCCCCTCTCCTTTGCCGTAGTGATCGGTGGCACGATCACGGTGCTGGGCACCTCCACCAACCTGCTGGCCAGTGATGTGAGCCGTCAGTTGGGCTACGGCTCCATTGGCCTGTTTGATTTCACGCCGATCGGCCTTCCCCTTTGGCTGCTGGGGGCGCTCTACATGGTGCTGGTGGGCGACCGCCTGCTGCCGGATCGCGGTCAGGACGACAACCTGATGGCCTCGATGAGCAAGCAGGGCTATTTCACTGATGTACTGATCCCCCCTGGCTCGGAGCTGGTGGGCCAGTCGCTGCACAACAGCCGCCTGCAGCGACGGTTTGATGTGGATGTGTTGGAGCTGCACCGCGCCAGCCAGAGCTTTGCTGCACCCCTGGCTGATCTCACGCTGCAAGCGGGCGATCGCATGCTGTTGCGCTGTCGCCGTGAGGACCTACTGCGGCTGCAGCAGGAGCGCACCATCACCCTGGCACCGGTGTGGGTGGCACCTGGCGAGCAGCCAGGGGAGCTGCCCAGTGGGGCCACCATGCGGCTGGTGGAGGTGCTGCTGCCCGCTGGTTCCAGCATCGCCGGCAGCAGTGTGCGGGAGCTGCGCTTCCGCCAGCGTTACAACGCCACCTTGGTGGCGGTGCGCCGTGGTCAGGAGGTGATCCGCGATCTCCTGGGCCGAGTGGTGCTGCAGGCCGGTGATGTGCTGCTGATTCAGGCACCCATCGACACGATCCGTGGCCTGCAGAACCGCAATGATCTGCTGCTGCTGGATGAGTTGGAGAAGGATTTGCCCACCACCAGCCGTAAGGGGGTGGCGCTCACCATTTCAGCTCTGGTGATCCTGCTGCCCATGTTGGGGCTGCTCAATCTGATGGCCGCCGTGCTGCTCGGGGTGGTCTTGATGGTGCTCACCGGTTGCCTGCGTCCGGGCGAGGTGCAGCGCTCGATTCGCTGGGATGTGATCTTGCTGCTGGGGTCGATTTTCTGCTTCAGCGTGGCGATGCAAAACACTGGCCTGGCACGGGGCCTGGCGGTGGATCTGCTCCATTCCCTGCAGGGCTGGCCGGCCTATGCGGTGCTGGCTGTGGTGTTCCTGCTGGCGCAGCTGTTCACCGAAACCCTCACCAATGGCGCCACGGTGGTGCTGTTGATGCCCATTGCCACTGAGCTGGCCAAGGGGTTGGATCTGCCCCCTCTGGCGTTCATCTACGCGATTGTGTTTGCCTCCAGCCTGAGCTTCCTCACGCCCATTGGCTATCAGTGCAACCTGATGGTCATCGGTCCTGGTCGCTATCGATTCTTCGACATGACCCGTTACGGGGCCCCGCTCACCTTGACCCTCACCCTGGTCACCCCCTGGTTGATCTGCCGTCATTTCGGTTTGTAGGGTCCGCTCGCCGTTCCGTGGGCGATGGAGCCTCTTCGAGCTCCTCGCCAGTCCAGCCCGGAGGCGGGGCAAACACGCTGCTGTCCTGGCGCAGACAGAGGGCACAGCAGCCCCAGCGGCGCAGTTCACCTGCAGGTGTGGGGGCCTGGCAGCGGGGGCAGTCGCCGCCGGCTGCCGCATCACGGCAGGGGTGCTGCTCCCAGCTGCGTTGCAGTTCCTGACTGAAGGGTTCGGCCCTCCGCGGCGCATCCTGCTGCACGAATTGCAGGGTTTGCACCCGGTAGCCGCGGCTTTGCAGCACCGCCAGGAGCTGATGGCGGCTGTAGCGCAGCGCCTGCAGCCATTGGGGTTGAGCAGCCCCTACCACCAGGGTGCGGCCGCGCAGTTCCAGGGGCCTGCAGTGGGGAGCCAGCTGGGGGCCAGCCAGCTCCGGCCAGGCCTGCCAGAGGGCGCCGATGCTGCCCTGCTGCTGCCATTGGTTCTTGAGATCTCCGAGGCAGTCCTGCAGAGGGCGGGCCGGCGGCCGTCGCTTGGGGCGCTGGACAGGACTCATCAGAGCAACCTAGCTCGACCTAGCTAAGGTCTCATCGCCCAACTCGACTTGACCCATGGGGCTTTTCGATCGCGTCGGCCGCCTGTTCCGCGCCAACCTCAACGATCTGGTCAGCCGCGCTGAAGACCCCGTCAAGATCCTCGAGCAGTCGGTGGCGGACATGCAGTCCGACCTGGTGA
>JAYKHZ010000037.1:0-4227 GCA_035286165.1 Synechococcus sp. | reverse complement strand
GTGGGCCTGGGTCAGCGGCTTCAGAATCGCCCCAACCAGCTCAGTGGCGGTCAGCAGCAACGGGTGGCCATTGCCCGGGCGATCATCAATCGCCCAGCCCTGTTGCTGGCCGATGAGCCCACCGGGGCGCTCGATTCGGAAACCACCCGGGATGTGCTGGAGATCTTTGATCAGCTCAATGCGGATGGCATGACCGTGGTGCTGGTGACCCATGAGCACGACGTGGCTGAGCGAGCCGCCCGCGTGCTGCTGTTCCGCGATGGCCGGATCGCAGAAAGCAAAGCCAATTCAGCGCTTTAGGCCCCGCAGCAGCTGAGCCACCAGAACCCCCACGGGATCCTGCTCCGCCGGAGCGGAGCCTGGGGTGCTGAAGGCGCCGGGATCCACCGCCACCCAGCCACCAGCCTGGGGCCGGCGCAGTTCAAAGTGCAGATGGGGCCCCGTGCTTAACCCCGTACTGCCCACACGGCCGATCACCTCCCCCTGCCGCACCGATTCTCCCGGCTCCACAAACAGCTCAGAGAGATGCCCATAGAGGGTGCGCTGCCGTTGGGGCTTGGGGTGCTCGAGCTGCACGGCCAAGCCATAGCCCCCCGCCAAGCCAGCGGTGATCACTTCACCATCCAGAGCCGCCACCACCGGCGTGCCCTCGGGGGCAGCGAGATCTCGCCCGGCATGCAGCATCAAGCTGCCGAAGAGAGGATGCAAACGCCAACCAAAGCCGCTGCTGGGCACCGCAGAACCGATCAGGGGAAACAGCAGCGAGCGGTTGCCATTGCCAGTGAGCGGAGCGGGGCGCGGGGTGATGCGCAAGACATCACGCAGGGAGAAGCGGCCTGAGGCCCCCGACAGCAACGCATCCACCGGCACGCTGAGGGGGGGCAGCGGCAATCCTTCAGCGCTGTAACGCAGGGGCAGGGAACCCGGCGAGGCACATTCCCGCTCTGACACCACCCCATCGCCGCGCTGGCACAACTGGATCAGGGCAGGGGTTTTGACTGACCTGCTGCCATCGCGGCCGGGCCGGCGACCCAACTGCAACTGCAGCCGCTCAGCAGGTGTGATGACCTGCTCGCGCTCAAGGGCATCGAGGGAATCCAGGGCGCGATCCAAGCCACTGCCCGGCAGCTGGGCCAGCAGCACAAGCAGCAGCAGGGGGACAGAGCTGGCCAGGGGGAACCATCAAAAGGCTGACCCAGTATCGAGAAAGGTGGCGGAGGCGGCCACCCGTTCAAGAGCCCGCAAGCCAAGCAGCGCCAGCCGCGGCCAGGGCGGGCATCGCGTGCCCAGCCATTGCTCCAGGGTGATCCCCGGTGGAGCGATGGGATGGCGACCATTGAGCCCGAGGCCAACCCGCAGCTGACGCAGCTCACCGCCACGCCAGACCGCGGAAGTGAGCACTCCGGCCAACTTGCGCTGGCCCACCATCAGGTCGTTGGGGGCTTTCAGCCGTAACCGCTGCGGCGAGCGAGCCCAACGGGCCAGGATGTCCAGCTCAGCAGCCACCGCTCCAGCCACCACCAGGGGCAATTGGCTGGGATCCTGCACCGGCGCTGGGCCCTGCCAGGGGAGAGCGGCGCTCAGCCAGAGCCCCCCTGGGGGCGACTGCCAGTGGCGCTGCCGCTGACCGCGGCCATGGCGCTGGCGCCGGGCCAGGACCGCCAGTGGAACGCTTGCACCTTGGTGCAGCCAGCGGCTCAGCTCCACTTCGGTGCTGGAACACACCGGCAACAGGCGCAGCCTCCAGGGGAGCAGCAACTCCCCCTGGGCCAGGGCCAGCAGCCTGCCCCCCTCCCTCAAAGCAGCTTGATCACATCAACTGGGCGCTGCAGCACCGTGGCAATGGTGCGTGCCGTGGCCACCGCCTTCTCATGGGTGCTGAAGGTGAACGCCTGCTGCACCGTTGAAACGGTCTGAATCGAATCGTCGACCCCCAGCGAATAGAACTCCCCCTGGGGGCCAGCCGCCAGGGCATAGCGCTCAGGGCTCACCCCACGCAGGCTGCTGCCGGAAGGGTCCATCCAGGGGCTCCAGAGGTTCATCGCGCAGATCACAGTGCACGTGGGACACGTGCGTCACAAGCCAAGAATGAACAGATCAATCGTTGGATTTCCGCGGCTCAGGAAATTTTTCAGATTCTTGGCCTCAGGCCTCCTGCAACGCTGCCGCTAAGCGATCACTGGCCTCGATCAAGGTGCTGGAACCGGACACCAGCGCCAATCGCAACCAACCCTCCCCAGCGGCACCGAAACCCACCCCGGGCGTCAACGCCACCCCACTGCGCTGCAACAACCAACTGGCTGCCGCCTCACTGCCCAAGGACTGCAGCGGTTGGGGCAATGGCAACCACTGGTACAGGGCCATGGAACTGCGGGGCACCTGCCAACCAGCCGCCGCAAGCCGGCCCGCCATCAGATCTCGCCGCTCGCGGTAGTGGGGCAACAGCTTGGCCGGCCAATCGGCACACTCCTGCAGGGCTGTGATCGCCCCGGCTTGCAGCGCCAGGGATTGGTTGAAATCAATGACCCCCTTCACCTGAGCCAGCGCCTCAATCAGGGGTGCTGCCCCCACAGCAAACGCCAAACGAAAGCCTGCCAAGGCCCATCCTTTCGAGAAGGAGAAAAATTCAATGCCGTGCTCGCGCCAACCGGGGTTGCGCAGCAACGCAGGGGATTCCCCCTCCAAAGCCAGATCCACATAGGGGTTGTCGTGGGCCAACACGGCATCGTGGCGAGCCGCCAGGGCCAGGGCCTCATCCAACCAGTCCTGGCAACCGGTGGTGGCTGTGGGGTTGTGGGGGTAGCCCAGCACCAGCAGCCGCAGCTGCCGCTGCTGCTCGAGAGGTAGCCGCTCAAAGAAGGGACGCCAACCATCCCCGGCCGCCAGGGGCAGCGGCAACGGTTCACCCCCTGCCAACAGCACACCACCGATGTGGCTGGGGTAGCAGGGGTCGAGCACCAGGGCCCGCTCGCCGGGATTCAGCACCGCAAGGGGAAGGTGGGCGGTGCCCTCCTGGGAACCCACCAGCAGCAACACCTCCCGCTGGGGATCCACCGTCACGGCAAAACGCCGTTCCACCCAGTCCGCCACCGCTTCGCGGAACGCTTCGGTGCCGGCATGCAGGCAGTAGCCGCTGCTGCTGGCCAAGGGCAGGGCAGCCGCCATGGCCTCCAGCGCCGCCGGAGGAGGCGGGAGATCAGGACTGCCGAGGGACAGATCAATCAGGCCGCTGGCTGCGGCCTGAGCCGAAGCGCGATAGGCCCGTTTGCGCCCATCCATGCGGGAGAACACCCCCGCACCGAGGCGCTCAAGCCGTTCAGATCTGCGCATCCAGGAAGGCCTTGAGCTGGGCCTGGGCCATGGCGCCCTCGTGACGCGCCACCTCCTCGCCGTTGCGGATCAACACCAGAGCTGGCAGACCCTGAACCTTGAGCCCATCGCGGCTCACCGGATTGGGATCCGCCTCCAACTTGCCCACTTTGAGGGCATCGCCATAGGTGGTGGCGGCCCATTCCATCAAAGGGGCCATCAGGCGGCAGGGGCCGCACCAGGTGGCCCACACATCCACCAGCACCAGGCCGGGATGGGCCATCACCTCTGCATCAAAGTTGGCATCCGTCAGGGTGTGAACGGTCACGGCAATGGCTGGGCTGCGGGGATCCTAAGGAGCCAGGCCGGAGGCTCAGAGCTGATCGATGGAGCGCTTGAGCTGCTCCAGCTCCTGATCCACCTGCGACTGGGCTGCAGGCTTGAGCTGCGGCTTGCTGCTCTCATCAGGCAGGGCCACCGGGGTGGGATCCAGGCTGGCCTTGAGCGCCTCAAGTTCGGCATCCACCTCATTGCCCCCCTCAAGCGCCTGAAAACGGCTGTCGAGATCGGCTCCGGCCAACTCAGCAGCCGCCTGGCTACGGGCCTCCATCGCCTGCACCTTGTCCTCCATCCGCTCAAAAGCAGCCATGGAGGAATCGGTGTTCAAACCACTAACTGCACCCTGCAGTTGCGCCTGGGCCTGAGCCGCCTGGGCCCGGGCCTTGAGCATGTCTTTTTTGGTGCGGGCCTCGGCGATCTTGCCCTCAAGCGCCAGCAGGTTCTTCTTGAGAGTCTCCACCTGGCCGGCCTGACCGCTGAGCTGGGCGTTGAGGGCCGTGGCGGTTTCCTGGTAGGTCTTGCGGCGGCTGAGGGCCTCCTTGGCCAGGTCCTCCTCACCCTTCTTGAGAGCCAGTTCCG
>JAYKHZ010000036.1:0-4921 GCA_035286165.1 Synechococcus sp. | reverse complement strand
TGATGGGCAGTGCCGCACTGCGGTTGCTCTGCGGAGATTAGGTGTCTTCCCCTGCCCCGATGCCCACAGTTCTCGCCCTCGAAACAAGTTGTGACGAGTCGGCCGCGGCGGTGGTGCGCGATGGGGTTGTGCTCAGCAGCGAGGTGGCCAGCCAGGTGGAGGAGCATGCCCGCTATGGAGGCGTGGTGCCGGAACTGGCCTCCAGGCGCCATGTGGAGGCGCTGCCCTTGCTGGTGGAGCGGGCCCTGGAGCGGGCCGATGTGGGGCTGAAGGATCTCGATGGTGTGGCCGCCACGGTGGCACCGGGGCTGCTGGGGGCCTTGCTGGTGGGTTCCATGACCGGTCGCACCATGGCGCGCCTCGCGGGGGTGCCGTTTCTGGGGATTCACCATCTGGAAGGACATCTCTGCTCCGCCCTGGTGGGGGATCCGCCGCCGCCGCCGCCTTTGTTGGTGCTGCTGGTGTCGGGGGGGCACACCGAGTTGATCGCCCTGCGTGATCTCGGCAGCTATGAGCGCCTGGCTGGCAGTCGGGATGATGCCGCCGGCGAAGCCTTCGACAAAGTGGCTCGCCTGTTGGGGCTTGCTTATCCCGGTGGCCCTGCGATCCAGGCCGCTGCCGTTGGTGGTGATCCCCTGCGCTTTGCTTTCCCACCAGGGCGCATCTCCCTCCCCGGTGGTGGTTTTCATCCCTACGACTTCAGTTTCAGCGGCCTGAAAACAGCGGTGCTGCGGGAGGTGCAGCGCTGGCAGGAGCGGGGTGAACCGCTGCCGGTGGCGGACCTGGCGGCGTCGTTCCAGCACGTGGTCTGCCAGGTGCTGGTGCAACGGAGTGTGCGCTGCGCCCTTGATTACGGCCTCAATGGCCTGGTGGTGGTGGGCGGTGTCTCAGCTAATTCGGCCCTGCGGGCTTTGCTGCAGCAGCGTTGCCAGAGCGCGGGCCTGTCGCTGCATCTGGCGCCGTTGGCCTGGTGCACCGATAACGCCGCCATGATCGGCCTGGCGGGTTGTCGCCGTCTGGCGGCCGGTCAGCAGTCAGCCTTTGATCTGGGGGTGGCGCCGCGCTTCCCTCTGGCCGAGGTTGAGTCGTTGTATGGACCACCACCCTTTTAGAGGCTGAATCCCCTTACGGTGAGGCACTGCTCTGAGTTCCCATGACTTCGGATCCTCAGGTCAAACCTGATGAGCTCAACGAATGGCGGCGCGGATTCACGCCCCAGGCTGAGATCTGGAATGGCCGCCTGGCCATGCTTGGTCTCTCAGTGGGTATTACCGCATTAGTGCTGTGGCGCCTACTGGCGACCGCGTAACGCCTGCGCCAGTTCATTGGGTTTGAGGCTGACGGCCACAGCGTCGTCCCCTGTCACCTCGCCGGCTTCCACCAGGGCCAGCAGGCTTTGGTTGGTGCTCACCATGCCATCGAAGCTGCTGCGCTCCATCACCTGCTCCACCGCATCCAGTTCGCCGCGCTCGATGTAGTCGCGACAGGCATCGGTGTTGATCAGGATGTCGTGGAAGGCTCTCCGGCCGCCGCTGGTGCTGCGGATCAGTCCCTGGGCGATCACCCCCAGCAACGATTCAGCTAAGGCGCGCCTCAGGCTTTGTTGATCTTCGGGGGGCACCATGCCCAACACCCGCTCCACCGTGCGCACCGCTGAATTGGTGTGCAGGGTGCCGAACACCAGATGGCCGGTTTGGGCGGCTTCCAGCGCTGTGCTGAGGGTGTCTCCATCACGGATTTCACCGATCAGGATCACATCGGGGTCTTCCCGCAGGGCTGCCCGCAGGGCGGTTTTAAAGCGCAGGGTGTGATGCCCCACCTCCCGCTGGCGCACCAGCGAGCGCTGGCTGCGGTGCACAAATTCGATCGGGTCCTCAATCGTGAGGATGTGTTTGGCCTTGGTGCGATTGATCCAATCCACCATGGCGGCCAGGGTGGTGCTCTTGCCTGAACCAGTGGGGCCGGTCACCAGCACCAGGCCCTTGGGCCGATCCGCCAGGGTTTTGAGCACTTCCGGCAAGCCCAGCTCTTCAAGGCTGAGGATGGTTTGCGGGATCAGTCGCAGCACCATGGCTGGCCCCCGCAGGCTCTCCATCAAGTTGATGCGCACCCGCACCCGGGCAAAGGCGAAGGAGCCATCGAAATCCCGGTCGTTGCGGAACTGCTCCCGCTCCGCTGAGCTCAGCACCTCACTGAGCCAACGGTCGAATTGCACCGCTTCCGTGGCGGGCCAGCCGCTGGCGGTGATCTCCCCCCGCTCGCGGAAGCGCGGTTCCTCCCCCACACCCAGGTGGATATCGGAGTAGCCCCGCTGCCGAGCCAGCTCCACCAGATCCCCCAGGCTTTCCGGGGCGTTGGCTGGAGGTGTCTCCGTGGCCAAAGGCGGTGGCGGCAGGGGCGGCAGGTTGGTCATTCCGCAGCGGCGCTTCTTTTCAGGGTGGCAACGGTGAATCCATTTGGGGCACTTACGATTCACTCGCTTGCCTGCTTGTTGTGGTGTCCAACCCCCGCGTCACCCTGGTGCTGGGCACCCGCCCCGAAGCAATCAAGCTGGCACCGGTGATCCGCGCTTTTCAGGCCTCCCCGCGCTTTGAGGCCCGGGTGGTCCTCACCGGGCAGCACCGCGAGATGGTGGCCCAGGTGATGGCGCTGTTTGGCCTGGAGGCCCAGCGCGATCTGGCCCTGATGGCCCCCAAGCAAACCCTCACCCATGTGACCTGCGCTGCCCTTGAAGGGTTGCGCCATGAGTTTGCAGAGAACCGCCCTGATCTGGTGCTGGTGCAGGGCGACACCACCACGGCCTTTGCGGCCGCCCTGGCCGCGTTCTACGACCAGATCCCCGTGGGCCATGTGGAGGCGGGGCTACGCACCGACAACATCCTTGACCCCTTCCCGGAGGAGGCCAACCGCCGGTTGATCTCCCAGATCGCCCAGCTGCATTTCGCTCCCACCCCCCAGGCGGCGGCCAATTTGCGCGCTTCCGGTGTGGTGGGGCAGATCCACACCACGGGCAACACCGTGATCGATGCCCTGCTGCAGATGGCCGCGGCGGCGCCGAGCTGCCCTGTGGATGGCCTGGATTGGCAGCAGCAGCGGGTGATCCTGGCCACGGTGCACCGGCGGGAGAACTGGGGTGAGCCGCTCGGCAGCATTGCCCAGGGGTTCCTGCAGGTGCTGGAGCGCTTCCCTGACACCTCCCTGTTGTTGCCGCTTCACAAAAACCCCACGGTGCGTGAGCCGCTGCAGCGCTTGCTGGGGGGGCACCCCCGTGCCCATCTGATTGAACCGCTGGATTACGACCAGCTGGTGGCTGCGATCCGTGGCTGCACGCTGCTGCTCACCGATTCCGGTGGCCTGCAGGAGGAAGCGCCTTCCCTGGGTAAGCCGGTGCTGGTGCTGCGCCGCACCACCGAGCGACCCGAGGCGGTGGAGGCGGGCACCGCCAAGCTGATCGGCACCGATGCCGCTGTGATTGAGGAGGAAGCCTCCAAGTTGCTGAGCGATGCGGCGGCCTATGAGGCCATGGCCCGGGCCCATAACCCCTTCGGTGATGGCACCGCCAGCCAGCAGATTGAAGCGGCCTGCGCCGCTTTTCTTGCTCAGGCCTAGTTGTCCTGGCCTTGGCGGCCAGCCCAGGGGGGCAGATCCAGGAAGATCTTTTCGCCGGGGGTCACCCCGCTGAGCACCTGGGTGAGGCGGCCGCTGCTGCTGCCCAGTTCCACCGGCTGGAATTTGGGCTTGTCCCCTGGGCCGGGGATCAACACACCCGGTTGGCCTTGACGGGTCACGATCGCCACGGTGGGCACCAGGGGTTTGGGCGGCAGCTTGCCGGTGTCGAAGTCGATGTCGGCGGTCATGCCGATGCGCAGGCGCTGGTCCGCATCGGGATCATTGAGGATTAGCTCCACCTTCACGGTGGTCACGTCGTTGCTTTTCTCCGCCCGTGGTGCCAAGCGGCTCACCCGGGCCGCAAAGCGGGCATCGGGGTAGGCATCCACGCGCACGCTGGCGTTCTGGCCCACGCGGATACGGCCGATGTCGCTTTCTGGCACCTTGGCTTGGATTTCCAGGCCCGCAGCCAGCTCCACGATGGAGGCGCTGCTGGCACCGGCGGTGGCGGACGCCGCTGTGGTGGGGGTCACGTAGGAGCCCGGATCAGCGAAGCGGTTGGTGATCGTGCCGCTGAAGGGGGCTTTCACCACCAGATCCAGCTTGTCCTGGCGGGCCTGCTCCAGGCGCTGCTGGGCTGCTTTGAGTTCGGCGCGGGCCGTGGCATAGCGGGCGCGGTAGCCCAGATATTCATCGGTGCGGATGCCACCGGCGGCATGGAGGGCTTCGCGCCGCTCGAATTCCACCCGGTTGCGCTGGAGATTGACCTGGGCAATCTCCACGCGTGCTTCCGCTTCGGCGATCTTGTTGTTGATGTCGTCGGGATCCATGCGGGCCAGGGCCTGCCCCCGCTTCACCTGGTCGCCTTCATCCACAAACAGCTCCAGCAGCTGGCCGGCCTGTTTGGGGCTCACATTCACCCGTTGCTCAGCGGCGATCTCACCACTGGCGGTGATCACCCCCTCCAGTTGCCCCTGCTCCACGCTGGTGGTGTAGGCACTCAGATCACGGCCAGAGCCCTGGCCGCGGCGCAGCAGCAGCACGCCGCCACCGGCCAGCACCAACGCCAGCACCAGGGCACTCCAACGGTTGGGCCGCCAGCGCCGCAGGCGGGGAATGGATGCAGATGGGGAGGTGGTGGGCCGATCCAGAACGGGGGGAGCAGGGGACAACAGGCGGGCCGCGGTGGGGCTGCAACCATTCTTCATCCTTTTGGTGATGGCTGCGTCACCAGGGGACGGGCCGGCGTCCGCCTAAATTCCCGCCATGCTTAAAGCCGGAATCGTGGGTCTGCCCAATGTGGGCAAATCCA
>JAYKHZ010000035.1:0-2883 GCA_035286165.1 Synechococcus sp. | reverse complement strand
TCGTAGCCCAGCTCCTGGGCAATCAAGGCGGCAGCATCGGCACTCACGGCCTGCAGCACCTGCTCTCTGAGGGAGGGATCGCGGGCGATGTGTGCAAAAAATTGCCGGAGTTGGTCTGTGCTCATGCAGCTGGGGCTGTCGTTCTGATTCTGACCGGTCTTGCCTTGCCTTTTGCCTGTTGACTGGTGCGCAGATCAGGCTCAATGGGATGACGCAACTGGCGGTGTCAGGCGCCTCCGGCAAAACCGGTTGGCGGGTGGTGGACGAGGCGCTCAAGCGTGGTCAATCGGTTCGAGCCATCGTTCGCCCCGGCTCCGTTCTGCCCCCTGCCCTGACCCAAGCCGAGCAGGAGGGTCGCCTTGAGGTGCGTCGCCTGCAGCTGGATACGGCGGAAGCCTTGCTCCATGCCCTGCAGGGCTGCACCGCATTGGTGATCGCCACCGGTGCGCGACCTTCGATCAACCTGGCGGGTCCCTTGCAGGTGGATGCCTGGGGGGTGCAGGCGCAGGTGCAGGCCTGCCGCTCCATGGGCCTGCGGCGCGTGGTGCTGGTCAGTTCCCTCTGCGCTGGCCGTTGGCTGCATCCGCTCAACCTGTTCGGCTTGATCTTGGTCTGGAAGCGGGTTGGAGAGCGTTGCCTTGAGCGGAGCGGTCTGGATTGGACCGTGATCCGCCCGGGAGGTCTCAGTGAAGACGAGAGTCGCAGCAGCACCGAGGGGGTGCTGGTGACGGATGCGGATCAACAGCAGAGCAACAGCATCCCGCGCCGCCTCGTGGCCCAGGTGTGCCTGGAGGCTCTGGAGCAGCCCCGAGCCTGCGGTCGCATCCTCGAAATCACCAGCTCCCCTGGGCAGCCTCAACAGCCGCTGGGCGAGTGGTTGGATCAATCCGCATGATCCGCGGCGGGGATGGGTTCAATCCCAGGCCCATGTGTTGATGGGCCGGCCCGTGCTGGCCAGGAAGCGTTCGCAGTCGGGGCGAATCAGATCAATCGTTTGCTGTTTGAGCTCGTCACTCCAGCTGGGGGGCGCCACGTCTCTGCGGCCTTTCGATCCCGCTGGATTCATCAGCGGCAGTTCGCCCTTTTCCAGCAGGCGGGAGCAATCCGGTGTGGCTCCGATGAAGCTCAGGATCCGTTGCAGCGTGAATTGAGGCTGCGCGCTGAGTTCTTCGGTGGTGATGCTCAGCATCGACTGCTGCGGAAACCAGCGCCGGTAGCGCTGCCATTGCTGGTGATAAAGCGACGCCTCCACCACGCGTTGCCTCAAGCGAGGTGAGCGCAGCAGTTGGTCAAACGGTGGGCAGTGCTTGCTGCGGCCGCGCCAGTGCCGCCAGTGGGATTCGATCCGCCGTAGGGGATGGCGCACCAGATAGATCAACGGAATGGGCCCCAGGTGGTGGAGGATCAGCTCCGGTGTTCTGGCGTAGGAGCCATAGGTCGATGAGTACATCGTGCTGGCTTCGCCCCGCAGGGGCCGCTGCGGATCCGCCTCAAACTGATTGGCATACCACTCCCAGCCGCGCAGATAGTTTCGGCCGAAGAACTTCGGCTCCATCGACTGACTGATCTGGATGTCCGGATGGCATCCCAGGGCCGTGGCCAGGCTTGTGGTGGCTGACTTGGCTGCTCCGATGATGATGAAGCTGGGCAGCTGAGCGCGGTAGATCGCCGCGATCCGGTCGTGCTTCCCCTGCAGGCTGCGGTGAATCTGCTGCCGGCAACGCCAGCCCTCCAGCCAGCCCCTGCGCTCAGCGCCTGAAGCCATGGGTTCGGAGCCAGTTCGACAGTTTCAAGCCCTTGCTGTGCAGGGGATTGATCGCCGGCAGGGGAGCGTTCTGGATCAGGTGATCCACAGACACATCGTTGTAGAAAAGGCGCACATCATCGCCATAAATCCTCATTGTTTTCTCAATCAGAGCATCGTTGTTGAAGTAACTCTGCAGGCCACCGCGATCACTGCGCCGTACATTTTTCTGGGGTAAAGACTCCATCACATTGATGCCGCGCCGGGCCAGGATGTCGCGTAATTCAGCCCAGTGATCGTTGATCTGCTCAACGCGTCCCACAAATTTCGGCACGATCTGATTGCCGATACAGAGCAATTGATTCTGGGGCAGAACATGCACGTCATAGTGCTTGAACGGCGTTTCGATCAAGACATCGAGGAAAGCGTCAAACGACATGCCATGGGTGATTCCCATGTTCTGCATCGGTAGAGGTGGGGCCTCGATTTCGATCACCTTGTTGTTGTACGCCGCGATCAGTCGGTCGAACGGGTTGCGCACGAAGCTGAAGCTGAAATGGCTGTGCCGGTACTTGCGGGCACGACGCAGGGTGATCAGCTCCGTTTCCTGATTGGTTTCGTGTTGCCAGAACTTGTCAGACGTTGTTTTGGTGCCTTTGGGGGGCATCGCGCTGAGCAGTCGGCACAGGGCCGCTTTGATCGAAGAATTCGCCGCCTTGGGAACCCGCCCGTAGAGCAGGTTGTGGCGTTTCATTCGGATGAAGTGATGCGGTTGGGCCATGGATTACAGACTTTTGGCGAAATTTTTTTCGAGGAATTTGCGAAACAGCTTCCACTCGCTGCGTTTGAACAGAGGGCGCGCCTGGATCGCCAGTTCCAGTCCGCGTTCGTTCAGGCCCGGATTGGTGGTTTTGTTCAGGTTGCCGTTGTCGGTGTTCGCTTCCAGTTGCTGCCTGAGCAGGTCAGCTTGCTGGGGCAGGGCCTGCTTCAGCACATTCCATAAGAAGGTGCTGGGTTCCTGGGGATCGCTGGCCTGTTCATAGTCGATGCACACGATCTTCAGATCGCGTTTGCTGCTCAGCTTTGAAAGGGTCTGCTCCAGTGATCCGGGATCGGTGCGGGAGAAGTCGGCCGTTTGT
>JAYKHZ010000034.1:0-22134 GCA_035286165.1 Synechococcus sp. | reverse complement strand
TCGAAATACCCCTGAATCTGGGCGGAGTGCAGGTCCATCGCCAGCACGCGGCTCACGCCGGATTGCACCAGCAGGTTGGCCACCAGCTTGGCTGTGATGGATTCCCGTCCAGCGGTTTTGCGGTCGGCCCTGGCATAGCCGTAGTACGGCACCACCGCGGTGATCTGCCTGGCGGAGGCGCGGCGGCAGGCATCCACCATGATCAGCAGCTCCATCAGGTGATCGTTCACCGGAGCACAGGTGGGCTGCACGAGAAAGACATCGCAGCCGCGGATGGATTCCTGGATCTGGATGTAGAGCTCGCCATCGGCAAAGCGCTTGCTGACCCGCGGCCCATCCGGAATTCCCAGATAGCCGGCGATTTCTCGGGCCAGGGCGGGGTTTGAGCTGCCGCTGAACAAGCGCAGCCTCGACCCATCAGCAGGGTGGCCGGTCCTCACAGCGCGTTCGGCGGCCACGAAACTGGTCACGGCAGATCGGCAAGGCTCTCAGACTTCGATGGTAGAAGCGAGCCTGCTGCCTTGACCGCGATCCACCGCCTTCTGTTCTGCGCTCCGCGGGCTAGCGGGGTGATGCCAACCCTGGCGAATGCCTTGGAGCAGCTGCAACCCGGCTCCCAGCGCTGGCTCAGCGGTGGTGGGCGTGAGCCCCAGCTGCAGCCTGCTGGCGAGCGCATCCTGCTGTTGGCTGAGAGCGAAGAGCTGGTGGATTGGTGTGGCTTGTGGGCGGCCTGGCGCCTGCCGGTGGTGCTGGCCTTGCCCGGCAGCGAGCGCATCGCCGCTGAGGCGGCCCTGCACGAGGCCCTGCTGCAGCGTCGTCAGGTGCCCCTGCTTGGACTGCTGCAGGTGGGGGGCAGCTGGGATGAGCCCCAGCGGCGCCGCGATGCATTGCCGTGGCTGGGCTGCTGGGATCCCGCTGAACCCCTCGATCTGGCTGGTTTCCATGGGCTGCTGTTGCAGCGTTTCCACAGCCTGGATCCCTCCCAGGGGGCGGCTTAGCTCCAGTCGTTGCCGATCAGCACATGCACCCCGGCCCCTGGGCTGGTGGGCCCCATCTCCAGTTCCCCCAGGCCCAGGGCCCGGCGCACCGCCAGGGCCTCATCACGGTTGCCGCTGTAGCGGATCAAGGTGGTGGGAATCGGGCTTTCCAACGGCTGCAGCGCCTCCTGGGCTGGTTGTCCCGCCTGCAGCAAACGGGCCAGGGCCGCGCCAGTGCTGACCGCATCGCTGCCGCTCACCGTGACGAGGGTGTCGTTGGCTGCAGGGGGGTTGGCCTGCTGCCAGTTCTGCAGCACCAGTGAGGCCATGCTGGGCTCGAGGCGGGCATGGGGGCCGTTCTGTTGCAGGGGGAGGCGGCTGAGCCGCATCCGTTGCGGTTCCTGCAGTGCCGCTGCCAGCAGGCTGAGCAGTTCGCCCTGGGAGAGGTTGGTCTCCATGGAGGGCCCCAGTTTCAGCAGCAGGGGCGGGAGGCCGGGCACCACGCTGGGGTCGGCCAAGCGCTGGGCCAGTGGGCTCAACAGCAATTCCAGGCGCTGGCGCCTGGCGGCTTCACTCCCGGGTCCGCGGTAGCGCAGCAGCTGGCTGGTTTGCTCGCCGTTGAGCCACTGCTGTCCTGGTTGCAGATCGATCTGCAAGCCGCCGCTGGTGTCGGTGTAACGAATGGCTTCGCGCAACAGCAGCGGAACGCCCCCCAGACCATCGATGGCCTGGCGCAGACCATCGAGCGGCATCAGCAGGTAGCGGTCGGGCGGCTGGGGCTCCCCTGAGCCCCCCAACAGGCGCGCCACCACATCGTTGGTGAGGGCCACACCGCCGATGCCATAGAGCTGTTGCAGGCTCTTGAGCTGGCGACCCGGCAGCATCACCTTCAGCTCCGGCGGAATCTGCAGCAGTTCGATGCCCCCCTGGGGGTGCACCCGCGCCAGCAGCATCAATTGCAGTTGCCCTTTCGGTTGTCGACTGATGCCGGCCTGATCCAGGCCAAGCAGCAGCACGGTTTGGGAGCTGCCCGGGGTTTCTGCCAGGCGACTGACCGCCGGGGTTTCTGCATCGAGCGTCAGCGTGCGCCGCGGCACCAACTGATCACCCAGCCACAGGCCCCCCAGGATCCCTGTGAAGGCCAGGCCCAGTCGCCAGACGATGCGGGTGCGGCGACGGAAGTCGGCCCAGGCCCCCATGGGTTGCTGCAGCGGAATGCCCGATAGTTTGGGGCCTGCTGACCCTTGTGCTGTGACCGTTGCCCCCCATGAGCGGGCCCGCCCGATGGCGAGGGGAACGCTGCGGCCGGCGAAGGACCTCTGCAGCGACTGCGGTCTGTGTGACTCGCGCTGGGTGGCCTATGTGCGTCAGGCCTGCGCGTTCATCCATCAACAGTTTGATGCGCTCGAACGCAAGGCTCACGGTCGCAGCCGTGATCTGGAGAACGAGGACGAGCTCTATTTCGGTGTGTTCCAGCGCATGTTCTGCGCCCAGCTGGACCCCGCTGTTGAGGGGGCGCAATGGACCGGAATCGTGAGCACTCTGGGCGTGCGAGCCCTGGAACAGGGCCTGGTGGATGCGGTGCTCTGCGTGCAGCAGAGCCCTGACGATCGCTTCACACCGGTGCCGGTGCTGGCCCGAACCCCTGAGGAGGTGCTGGCCGCGCGGGTGAACAAGCCCACCCTGTCGAACAACCTGTCGGTGCTCGAGCAGCTTCCCGGCAGTGGGATCAAGCGCCTGCTGGCCATCGGTGTTGGCTGCCAGACCCAGGCGCTGAGGGCGGTGCAGGACAGCCTCGGGCTTGAGGAGCTGTACGTGCTCGGCATGCCCTGCGTGGACAACGTCAGCCGTGAGGGCCTGCAAACCTTTC
Source organism: Synechococcus sp. (assembly GCA_035286165.1). Taxonomy (GTDB): domain Bacteria; phylum Cyanobacteriota; class Cyanobacteriia; order PCC-6307; family Cyanobiaceae; genus RCC307. Next base: position 19,287 of record JAYKHZ010000034.1, on the reverse strand, counting down.
TGGAGAGCACCAGCCGCTCTCCGGACACGGTGGTGCACTACGAGTTCATGCAGGACTTCCGCATCCACTTCCGCCATAGCGATGGCAGCACCGAGACGGTGCCGTTCTTCGGGCTTGATACCCCACGGCTGAAGGATGTGTTTGCCCCCAGTTGCCTCAGCTGTTTCGACTACGTGAACGCCTCCGCTGACCTGGTGGTGGGCTACATGGGGGCGCCGTTCCAATGGCAGTGGTTGGTGGTGCGCAACGACCGTGGCCAGCGCCTGTTGGATCTGCTCGAGCATGAGCTGAAGGTGCAGCCGGTGATGAGTTCCGGTCAGCGGGCCCAGGCGGTGCAGCAAGGCATCGACGCCTATGACAAGGCCTTGAAGTTGCCTCGCTGGTTGGCGGAGCTGGTGGGTGTGGTGGTGCAGCGGGTGGGACCCAAGGGCCTGGAGTACGCCCGCTTTTCGATTGATTCCCACTTCACCCGCAATGCCACCTGGTTGCGGCGCTACCACCCGGAGAAGGTGGCGAGCCATCTGCCCCCCTTCGCTCAGAAAATCGTGAGTCGCTACCGCTTGCCCAAGCCATGACCACCCTGCGTCAGCTGCTGGGGGGTCAGCGCCAGGTGGGGGTGCTGCTGCACGTGACAGCGCTCCCGGATGGGTGTTTTGGCCGTTCGGCCCGCCAGTGGGTGGAGCTGCTCGCCCGCCATCAGGTGGGGGTGTGGCAGGTGCTGCCGCTGGCTCCCACCGATGGCACCGGATCCCCCTACAGCTCCCCCAGTGGGTTCGCCCTCAATCCCCAGCTGCTGGATCCCAGTGATCCGCTGCCGGACTGGACACCCGCCAGCTACCGCACCTACCAGCGCTGGTGCCGCCGGCAGCGGCTGTGGCTGCATGATCACTGCCGCTTCACGGTGCTGCGTCAGCGCTTTGAGCAGGTGCCCTGGTGGCAGTGGCCCCAACCCCTGGCCCAGCGGCAGCGAGGGGCCCTGCGCGCCTTTGATCGCGAGCACGCCTCGGCCCTGCGCCAGGAGGCCCAGCGCCAGTGGTGGCTGCAGCAGCAGTGGAGCCGTCTGCGCCGCCATGCCAATGAGCAGGGGGTGAAGCTGCTGGGTGATCTGCCTTTCTATGGCGCTCATGACAGCGCTGATGTGTGGAGCCGGCCCGGGCTGTTCAGTCTTCGCAGCGATGGCAGCCTCGAGCAACAGAGCGGGGTGCCCCCCGATTACTTCTCGGCCACAGGTCAGCTGTGGTCGACCCCGGTTTACAACTGGCGTCGCCATCGCCTCAATGGCTACCGCTGGTGGCTCAAACGCCTGGAACGGCAACTGGAACTGTTCGATCTTCTAAGGATTGATCACTTCCGTGCCCTGGCTGGTTACTGGAGCGTTCCAGGGGATGACGACACCGCCATGAATGGCCGCTGGCTTCCCTCACCTGGTCGCGCCATCCTCGAGCGGTTGCGTCGCCGCTGCGGTGGCCGTTTGCCCCTGGTGGCTGAAGACCTGGGGGTCATCACCCAGGATGTGGAAGCGCTGCGTGATCAACTGCAGCTGCCGGGCATGAAGGTGCTCCAGTTCGCCTTTGATGGCGATCCGGCGAACCCCTATCTGCCCCACAACTACGGCGCTGGTTCCTGGGTGGTTTACACAGGCACCCATGACAACGCCACGGCGATTGGCTGGTGGCAGGGCCTGCCACAGGACGGGCGCCAGCAAGTGGAGGCGCTGCTCGGTCATCCGGTGCAGGCTCCTGGCTGGGAGTTGCTGCGGCTGGCGCTGGCCTCAACGGCTGATCTGGCCGTGGTGCCCTTGCAGGATCTGATGAGCCTTGATGATGCGGCCCGCTTCAACACCCCCGGCACCGCCACTGGCAACTGGTGCTGGCAGCTGGAGGGATCGCTGGATGGGCTCGAGGGTCACCTGGCCGGTTTAGCCGAGCTGGCCAGGATGCATCACCGCGGTTGAGGCTCGGTTGCTTCCACGGCTGCATCAGGCGCTGGCCAGAGCGGCACGGCATAGCGGTTCGGCACCTGGGCATCGGCCTTCAGGGGCGTGCCGTTCCAGGTGACCACCACCTGACCGGTTTTGGTGTCCTCCGGCAGGGTGAGCTCGAGCTTGCCCATGGCCGGAGGGGCGCTGGCTTCCTGATTGGAGCTCTGCAGCCGCTGCAACGGTTGGGGCTGGGGTTGATCGAGGGGGCGCAGATCGGGATGCAGCTGCAGCAGCTGTTGCTCTGCGTTGGCCATGGTTGGATCGCTGCTGGCACTGCTGGGCTTGTCCTTGGCTGGAGCCGTGACCACCGCTGCTGGAATCGGGCTGATGCTGCTCAGCTTGGCCATCAACAACTGGCGGTGATGCAGGTTGAGGCCGTAGAGCACACCGCTCACCAGCACGGCGTAGGCGATCGTGCCCTGCCAGGTGCTGAACAGTTCAATCGAGCTCAGGGTGAAGCGGGTGATGGGCCCATCGCGGCGCCCGGCGCCGTTGCTGTTGGCGGGCAAGACCTCCTGCAGCGTGGCGTTGATGCTGCCGGCATCGAGATCCAGTCGATCCGCCAGTTTCTGCACGATCGTGCCGAGAAAGGCGGCTTCCGGGAGCCGATCCACCCAGCCCTTCTCCAGCGCTTCGATCACCGGTGTGCTCACGCGGGTGTCGAGCGCCAGCTGCCGCATGCTCAGCCCCAGCTGCTCACGGCGCTCCTGCAGGCGGTGACCCAACTCCTGCAGCGGCGGTTCCGGTTGCGAGCGATCACCACCACCACCGCGGCTCAGCCTCTGCCGCAGGGAGGCGATCGGGGCGGTGAGGCGAGCCATGGAGTCGCAGGGCGCTCAAGTGCTCCGATTCTTAATGGGTTGGCGCGGTTGTGCTGGCCTGGAGCGCCGCCTCTTCCTCTGGGTGCAGCCAGCGCCAGTCACCGGATGCCAGAGGGCCCAGCTGCACCGGTCCGATGCCAATGCGCATCAGATCTTCCACGCGATGACCCAGGAGCTCAGCGGTGCGGCGGATCTGGCGGTTGCGCCCCTCCTGCATGGTGAGCTCCAGCAGGGTGCGTTGCGCGTCGCGCTTCAACACGCTCAGCTCCACGCTGCGGCTGGGGTTGCCATCGAGGGGAACCCCGGCGCTCCAGCGCTGCAGGGTGTTGTCTGTGGGGCAGCCGCTGATCCAGATCCGATAGCGCTTGCTGTGGTTGTAGCGGGGGTGGGTGAGGGCCAGGGTGAGGGGGCCGTGATTGCTGAGCAGCAAGGCTCCGCGGCTGTCGGCGTCAAGGCGCCCAACGGGATGCAACCCCGTGCCGTGGGCCAGTTCCGCTGGCAGGAGATCCAGCACCGTGCGCCGGCCGCGGGGGTCGTGGCAGGTGCAGTGCACCCCGCGGGGTTTGTGCAGCAGCAGGGTGAGCAGCCGTTGCCGCTGCGGCAGTGGGCGGCCATCCACAAGGATCTGATCCTGGGCAGGATCAGCCTGGTCACCCGGCTGCGCGGGTTGGCCATTGAGTTGCACCCGCCCCTGGCGCATCAGCTCTTCTGCCCCCCGCCTGGAGCACAGCCCCGCCTGGGCCAGAAGTTTCTGCAGCCGTTCGCGGCTCATGGCTTGGTGCAGGGCAGCGAGAGCTGCATCTCCGCTCCTCCCTCCTGGTGATTGCGGGCGCGGATGTGGCCGCCATGGGCATGGGCGATCTGTTGCACGATCGCTAGGCCAAGACCACTGCCCACCCGTTGCGTTCGCGAGCGGGAGGGATCGCCGCGGTAGAAGCGGTCAAACATGTACTGCAGGTCTTCGGGGCTGAAACCATCACCCTGGTCGCGCACCTCAATGCGCTCCCAGCGCCCATCCCGCAGCAGCCTCACCTCGATCGTGCTGTTGTCGGGGCTGTGCCTGAGGGCATTGTCGAGCAGGTTCAGCAGGGCCCGCAGCAGGCGTGAGCTGTTGCCCCGCACCGGATGGGGTTCCCCTGCATTGATCCTCAGCTCCACACCCCGTTGTTCCGCCAGTGGGGCCAGGCTCTGCCAGGCCCTCTCCACCAGGTCGTGGATCTCCAGCAGATCCATGGCTGCGGTGTTGGGTTGCACCGCTGCGGTTTCAAGGCGGCTGAGCTCCAGCAGGTCCGACACCAACTGCTGAAGCCTGGTGAGTTCCCGCTGCAGGCGTTCCACCTGCACCGCCTGTTTGTCGCTGGGGTTGATCGCCAACGACTCGGTCACCAGCGAGAGCGCTGTCAGGGGGGTGCGCAGTTCATGGGCCACATCGCTCACCCAGCGTTCCTGTTGCTCCTGCTGGGCCTGCAGCGACTTGCGGCTTTGCACAAACACCGCCACCCAGCCTTTTTCACCGGCCGATGCCACCGCTTCGAGGGGTTCACTGCGGATCGGTTCCGGGTGCAGGGGGGATGGGCTCACGGTGCTGTTGGTCCACAGCACCCGTTGGCGACCGCCACTGAGGCGGGCTTCGCGCACAGCCGCTTCAAGCTGATGGCAGCGCACCACCTCCAGCAGATAACGGTTGATCACCCGGGCGTCCTTGCCGATGCCCAGCAGACGTCTGGCCCGACCATTGAGGTGCTGCAGCCGGTTCCAGCGATCCAACACCAGAAAGCCCTGGGAGGAATTCTCCAGCCAATCCAGCAGCTGCTTGGAGCTGAGCCACTGGCAGATCTGTTGTTGGCGTTGCCCTGGAACCACGCGCCCAATCAGCCGAAGCGATAGCCGAAGCCGCGCACGGTGAGGATCAACGTGGGGGCGCTGGGGTTGGCCTCAAGCTTTTCCCGCAGCCAACGGATGTGCACATCCACGGTTTTGCTATCGCCCATGAAGTCGATGCCCCAGACGCGCTCCAGCAGCTTGTCGCGGCTCCACACCCGCTTCGGGTTCTGCATGAACACCTCCAGGAGGCGGTATTCCTTTGGCGAAAGGTTCACCTCCTTGCCATCGCGGGTGACGCGGCACTCCTCCGGGTAGAGGGTGAGTGAACCGAACTTCAACACCTCCTGCACCCCGCCTTCGCCACTCCGGGAGCTGCGCCGCAGCAGTGCCCTGCAGCGGGCCACCAGCTCGCGCATGCCGAAGGGCTTCACCAGGTAGTCGTCGGCGCCCACCTCAAGGCCCACCACCCGATCGGTTTCACTGTCCCGTGCGCTCACCACGATGATCGGCGTGGAGAAGCCACGGCGCCGCACATAGCGGCAGACATCCAGTCCCGACACGCCCGGCAGCATCAGATCCAGCAGCACCAGATCGCAGGGCTGCTTGTCGGGGGAGCCTTTGAAGTGCTCGAGCGCCCCATTGCCGGAGCTCACCGCATCCACCACAAAGCCCTCTGTGGTGAGGGCTTCAGCGATGGTTTCGCGGATCGTGTCATCGTCTTCGACCACCAGCAGACGCGCAGGAGACGCCAGGGCCAGAGGGCTGACAGCCACAAAAAAAAAATCTTTTCAATCCAATTCTAGTCAGCCATTGCCGAACCACCAGCGATGCTGACTCGCCGGTGGCTGGCTTAGAAAAATTCGTCGAAGTTGTCGAAGTCCACGGCGCGGAAGTTGCCCTCTTCCACCTGTTGCATCAAGCGTTCCAGCTGCACCCACAGGGCACCGCCGGTGAGCAGGGCGAGCAGCAGGGCCACCAGCAGTGCGGCACCGGAGGCAAAACCGAACACCTGCAGGCTGCCGCCGATGAACAGGGTGATGCCGATCAGCGTGCCGGCAAAGCTGATGCTCATCTCCGCGGTACCAAGGGGCAGGAGCGGCAGACGATCCTGTTTCCAGCCATCGAGCTTGTCCTGGATCAGGCGCGCAAAGGTGAGCCCGCACAGCACTCCGATCACCAGCCCCAGAGCAGCCAGCACATAGGGAGGCTGCTGCAGCACCATCACCGGCAGCTCAAGCTCGTAGTCGTAGGTGTCGAAATCCACGCTGGCAGCGAAAAAGAGGTGCACGTTAAGTGCTCAGCACCTGGAACCAGTCCCCCGCCAGGCGGGCCGGGCTGAATCGGCGTCGCACCAGTTGAGCCAAGGTCTTGAGATCGTCGGTGTGCAGGCGGCCATCGCGCACCAGGGCATAGAGCAACCGCTGGCGCAGCCCATGGCCTTCCTTTCCCAGGATCAGGCGCATGCCAGCGCCGGCCACCGGCAGCAGATCAGCCGGACCGCCATCGCGGCCCACCACATCCAGCAGGTTTTCAAGCCGTTGCAGCTGCAGGCGCCCCTGCTTGTCGAACAGTACATCCAGCAGCTTGTGGCGCAACTCCTCGGTGTCGGCGGCGAGCAAGCGTTTGGCCACGTAGGGATAGGCCACGCGGATGATGCTGAAGCTTGGATCCAGGCGTAGGGCCAAACCCTCCTGGCTCACCACAGCCCGGATGATCAGGGCAAAACGGGCCGGTACCCGGAAGGGGTACTCGAACATCAACTCCGAGAAGCGGTCGGTGATGGTTTTGAAGTTGAATTCGCCAACGCTCTCGCCGAGCTGGCCGCCGAGCACGTCTTCCAGTGCCGGCACCAGCGGGGTGAGGTTGGTGCCGGGCTGAAGGAAACCAAGCCGCACAAAATCGTGGGCGAGCGCTTCGAAATCGCGATTGATCAGGTGAACGACCGCATCGGTGAGGGTGAGCCGGTCGTCATTGCTCAGCATGTCCATCATGCCGAAATCCACATAGCCCAGACGGCCATAGCCATCGGGGCCGCCCTCGAGGGCAAACAGGTTGCCGGGGTGGGGATCGGCGTGGAAATAGCCGAACTCCAGCAGTTGCCGCAGGCCTGACACCACCCCGGCCTTCACCAAGGTGGCTGGATCGAGGTTGTTGCGGGTGAGCAGCTCGCGGTTCTGCAGTTTCACCCCCGACAGCCAGGTGGTGGTGAGCACCCGCTGGCTGCTCAGCAGGCGCTCCACCTGGGGCACCACCACGGTGGGATCGTCCTGGAACAAGCCGGCAAAGCGCTCGGCGTTGTCGGCCTCCAGTTCGTAATCAATCTCGCGGAAGAGGGTGTTGCCGAACTCATCAACGATGGCGGTGAGGTCATCGCCGAGGTTGAGGGGTAAAAACGGACCGGTGAGTTGGGCCAGCAGGCGCACCACGGCCAGATCAAGCCGCAGGCGGGGTTCCAGGTTGGGGCGCTGCACCTTGACCGCCACCCAGCGGCCATCGTGCATCTGGGCTTTGTAGACCTGGCCGAGGCTGGCCGCGGCCACCGGTTGGCTGGGGAAGGTGGCAAACAGGTGTTGGGCGGGAGTCCCCAGATCCGCTTCGATCGTGTTGAGGGCCAACTGGTGATCAAAGGCCGGCAGATCATCCTGCAGGCGCGTGAGTTGATCGAGCCAATCGCGCCGCACCAGATCCGGGCGGGTGGAGAGGGCCTGCCCCAGCTTGATGAAACAGGGGCCCAGAGAGGTGAGTGTGTCCAGCAGCCGCTTGCCGAGGCGTCGCTGAACGGCAGGGTCCTGGCTGCCCCCTTGGACGCTGAGCACCAAGGCGAGACCCCCCAGCTGCCAGATCACCACCACCAGGCGGCCCAGCAGCTGATGCAGGGGGACAGGTGTGGATCGGGAGATGGCCGGACTCAGAGCTCGCCAGACTTTAGAAACTGTTGCTGCAGCTGCGTTGACCCTTCGCCCCGATCGCTGGCCGCTGCAGAGGGCCCTGGCGGATGCGGTGGCGCGGCCTGGCCTGGCGTTGCATCTGCCCGCCCATCGGCGTGGCCACTGGCGCCCCTTGCAACGGCCGCGGCTGCCGTGGGCCTGGGATCTTCCGGAACTGCCCTCCATCGGTGGCCCGCTGCTGGAGGAGGGGGCGGTGGCCGACTCCCAGCGCCTCCTGGCGGCCAGTCTCGGGGTGGCGCGCAGTTGGTATGGCGTCAACGGCGCCAGCGGCTTGCTGCAGGCGGCGCTGCTGGCCCTACCCACCCAGAAGCCCAGGGTGCTGTTGCCGCGTCATCTGCACCGCTCGCTGCTCTACGGCAGTGTGCTGGCGGATCTGCAACCGCTGATCTACACCCCGCCGCTGGACCGCCATACCGGTTTATGGCAGGCCATGCCGCCGGCGCAGCTGGATCGGTTGCTCGAGAGCAGCGGCCCGGTGGATCTGCTGGTGCTGCTCTCCCCCACCTATCAGGGGGTGGCCAGCCAGCTCGATGAACTGGTGACCATCGCCCACCGCCGCGGGGTGCCGGTGTTGGTGGATGAGGCCCATGGGGGGCATTTCGGCCTGGCCCCCGGTGTGCCCCCCGGTGCCATCGCCGCCGGTGCTGATCTGGTGGTGCAGTCCGTGCACAAGAGCCTGGGGGGGCTGGGCCAGAGCGCTGCTTTGCACCTGCAGGGTGACCGCATCGATCTCGATCGCCTGCAGCAGGCTCTGGAGTGGCTGCAAACCAGCAGCCCCAGCGCGTTGTTGCTGCTCAGCTGTGAGCAGGCCTTTGCCCGGCGCCTGCAGCCCTCAGGGCGACGGCAGCTCAGCGGTTGGGTGCACCAGGCTGGGCAGTTACGCCAGCGGTTGCTGAGCCAGGGCTTGCCAATGTTGGCGGTGGATGATCCCCTCAGGCTGGTGCTGCACACCGCGCCCCTGGGCTGCAGTGGAGCCGCTGCCGATGCCTGGCTGCTGGAGCGTGGCGTGGCCGCTGAATGCCCCGAGCTGCTCACCCTCACGTTTTGTTTGGGGCTGGGCAATAGCCGCGGCCTGGCCCGCCGCCTGGGGCGTGCCCTTGCTCAGATGCGCCAGGCCCTCGGTGGAGAGCCACTGGCCCCCTTGGATCCAGCACCGCTGCCGCCCCTGGCGGAGCTGACGTTGCCCCTGGCGGAATTGTGGCGTTTACCCAGCGAAGACCTGCCCCTGGCCGCGGCGGCCGGTCGCATCGCGGCTCGGCCCATCTGCCCCTACCCACCTGGGATTCCGCTGTTGGTTCCCGGGGAGCGACTCGATCCTGAGCGGTTGGAGTGGCTGCAGTGTCAGCGCCAGCTTTGGGGGGAGCAGATCGCTGATACGGTGAGGGTTCTGGCTTGATGGCCTTGGGTTCCCAATCCCCATACCAGTGGGATTTCGTCACCCCTGGGCTCCCCGATGGCGCCTTTGAGGCGGCACCGGGTTTCAGTCCCACGCCGATGGAGCAGCGGGTGATGCTGCTGGCCCATCTGCGGCCCCGCCCCGATTCGGTGGTGTGGGATGTGGGGGGCGGCACCGGTGCCCTGGCGTTGGAGATCGCGCGGCTCCTACCCGGTGGTCGGGTTCAGGCCCTGGAGCGTGATCCAGAAGCGGTGGAGTTGCTGGAGCGCAATCGCGCCCGCTTTGGGATCAACAATCTGGAGGTGTTGCAAGGCCAAGCGCCTGACGATCTGCCCCGACTCGCCCCGGCTCCCGATCGGGTGCTGCTGGAGGTAGGCCGGCCGTTGTCCACCGTGTTGCATGCCGTGTGGGATGCCTTGGCCCCGGGCGGGCGTTTGGTGATCAGTACCCCCAGCCTGGAGGGGCTGGTGGATGCCACCGATGCCCTCGGCCAGTTGGAGGCCAAGGACCTGCAGGTGGTGCAGGCCACGGTGCATCGCATGCAGCGGCGCAGGGATCAAACCCGCCTGGCGGCAGCCGAACCCCTGTTTTTGATCGCCGCTGAGCGCCATCCATGAGCGGGACTGGGCTCAAGCTGGGCAAGCTCAGCCGGCTGTGGAGCGGCTTGGCAGCAGCGACCTTCGCGGTGGTGATCATCAGCCTGGGGGGCTGGTGGTTCACCCTCAGCCTTGGGGTGATCGTGCACTTGGCCCTGCTGGAGTTCTTCCGCCTGGCGCAGTTCAAGGGGATCAGACCGGCGATCAAAACCACCCTGGTGGCCTGCCAGTTGCTGCTGATCATCACCCAGCTGGCGCCCGGCAGTGCCCTGGCCGCGGCGGTGCTGCCCCTGGCGGGTTCGGCCATCTGCGGTTGGCTGCTGCTGCAGCCGGTGACCGGCTCCATCGCCGATATCGCCGCCTCGATCTTCGGGTTGTTTTATCTGGGGTTCCTGCCCAGCCATTGGGTGCGCCTGCGGGATCTCAGTGCTGCCTGGGTGTCTCCCCACTGGCCTGGCCATGGGGGGCTGGCGGTGACCTTTCTGGCTTTTGCCCTGATCTGGGCTGCCGACTGCGGTTCCTTTCTCTGGGGTAAGCGCTTTGGCCGCACGCGCCTGTCGGAGGTGTCACCGGGCAAAACGGTGGAGGGGGCCCTGGCCGGTGTGGTGGCCACGGTGCTCACCGGGGCCTGTGGTGGTTGGTTGCTGGGCTGGCCCCTGGGCTCCCTGCTTGGTGGTGTGCTCGGCGGGCTGGTGGCCCTCTTTGCTTTGGTGGGGGATCTCACCGAATCGATGATGAAACGGGATGCCGGCGTAAAGGATTCCGGCGCTTTGATCCCCGGCCACGGCGGCATTCTCGATCGGGTGGACAGCTACCTGTTCACACCGGCGGTGGTGTTTTACAGCGTGACTTTGGTGCTGCCCCTGCTGGGCTCATAACGGTTTGGCGTGCATCAGGCTGTAGACGCCCATCACGCTGCTGTTGCTGGATTTGTGGTTCGGCTGCAGTTGACTGCCGCCGACCCCCACGATCAGGGCGAGCCACAGGGTGGCCAGCAGGGCGATCACTTTGCTCATGGTGTTGGGCGAGCTGAACGGAACACCGTCAGTGTTCGCTCCCCCTTTGCTTTGGCCTGGTGCGCCAGGGGTGAAGCTCTTCAGCAACGCTGGTGAGCTTCTGGTGAGCCAGGCCAGCTGGTGCTCAGTTGAGTGGTTCGGGGCTCACCTGGGCGCAGCCTGAGAGCTTCAGTTGGCGTTGATCCTGCTCAAGTTGCTCGAGCCTGATGGCTGGATCCATGGGGATGACCAGGTTGCGCTCCGGCTGCTGCAGGCGCAGTTCACCGGCCTCAAGTTTCAGGCTGCAGGGCTCGCTCTGGTCTTGGCTGCAGCGCAGGGTGATGCCGGTGTTGCTGAGGCCGAAATGCTGCAGAGATTCCCCAGCCAGAAAGGTGTTGCCCATGGCTGCTTTGAGCTCTTGCAGCCCTGGGCTCTGCAGGCACTGGTTCAAACCCGCTTCGCTGAAGCGCACCCAGCCACGCACCGCAAAACTCTGGCGCAGCTGCAATGGCTGGCCTTTGAGCAGGGGGGCCACATCAATGCTGATGGGCTCGCTGCGCAGCTCCACCTGCTCGAGGGCCAAGCCCTGAAACACCACGCCCCTGGCCTCCACCCGCACCCCATCGAGCCGGCCGCGCATCAACTGCAGCAAGGATCCCTCCAGCTTCAGCTCCAGTTGATCGAGGCGGCTGCACACGCTCTTGAGCCACAGCCTGATCGCCTGGCTGATCAATCCCAGGGCCGGGCCGCTCATGCCGCCCTCCAGGTGCGTGCCACCAACTCGGGTTGATCGAGATGAGGCAGATGGCCGCAACCTTCCACCAGCTGCAGGCGATCCCCCAGCAGGGCTTCGGCGGCCCGTTTCTGGGGTGCTCGCAAGATGCGGTCCTGCGCGCCCCAGAGCACATCGATGGGGAGCTGGGGCAGGGGTTCACCCACCCCGGCAAAGCCGCCGCTGCGGGCAAAGCGGGCCAGGGCATGGGCCCAGCCCGGGGTGCTCAGGTGCAGGCTGGCGATCTCCTCCTCCGCTGGACCCACCGAGGCCTCGGGATCAGCGAAGGCCTGGCGGCAGAGGCCGCGGCGCACGGCGGGCAGGCCGAGAAAGGCGGCCCCGAGGCGATCCAACAGCGGTGGCAGCGGCATGGGATTGCCTGTGAGGCCAGCGGGGGCCAGCAGCAGCAGCCTGGCAATACGACCGGGTTTTTCCTGCTCAAGCTCCCGGGCCAGCACCACCGCCACCGAGCCCCCCATGGAGGCGCCGATCACACCGATGGGTCCGGCTGGCATCTGCCCCACCAAGGCCTTGAGGTGCTCAAGCACCAGCTCCGGGCCATAGGCGAGCCCCTCCGGTCTTGGGCTGAAGCCAAAGCCGAAGAGATCGGGGATCCAGAGTTCATGGCCTGCGCTCAGCAGGGGGGCCAGGCGCCGAAATTCCAGCAGCGAACTATCAAAGCCGTGCAGCAACAGCAGCGGTGAGCCTTCACCGAGTACAGCCACCGGCCAGTTCAGCTGCGGATCCAGGCCTTCGATGGGCAACTGCAGCCAGCGCACAGCCTGGGCCAGGTGTCTCCCCTGGGGGTCAATCAACTGCTCAGCAGCAGCCTTCAGCGCGTTGGACATCCCTGGGTGCAGCTCACCAGTGCGGCGAGCAGATCATCGCTTGTGACTGCAAAGGGCAGGTGGTGCAGATCGGATCCCTCGCGGCTGGCGAAGCGGCACACCGTTTTGAGCTCCTCCAGGCTGGCTTGGCCCAGGCCGAGATCCTCCAGGCTCACCGGCAACTGCAACTGGCGGAAGAAGGGGGTGAGCTGCCGTCGTGCCTGGCCAGCCAGTTGGTTCCCCCCCAGCTGCTCCTCCAGGCGCAGCTGCACCAGCACGCCAAAACCCACCTTTTCACCGTGCAGGGAGCCGTGGCAGGCCTGCAATTGGGTGAGTCCGTTGTGCACTGCGTGGGCTGCCACTGTGCGGCAGCGGGCGCCGCCGATGCCGCCAATCAACCCTGCGGTGAGTCCGCAGGCCTCCGCCACCCGCTGCCAGGCTTCACCACCGGGTTGTTCGATCGCTTCAAGGCCTTCGAGCAGCAGTTGGTCCCGCAGCACCCGCGCCTGTTGCACGGCCTGCTGCACCAGGCCATCGCTGCTGGTGCCGCTGCTCACCGAGGCTTCGTACCACTTGGCCATGGCATCGGCGATGCCGCTGGCCAGGGTGCGGGCCGGGGCCTGATGCACCAGGGTGTGATCAAACACCAGCAGATCAGGGCAGCGCGCGAGGGCCACATCCCCTGCAAATGCTCCCTCGGCTGAATAGATGTTCGAGAGGGCGGTCCAGCCGGCACAGGTGGCGGCGCTGGTGGGCACCGTGATGCACGGCAGCCCCAGGCGGAAGGCCAGCAGCTTGCCGGCATCGAGCACCTTGCCGCCGCCGGCGGCGATCACCGCATCACAACCGGCGGCTGTGAGTTCAGCAGCGAGGCGCTGCAGATCCTGCTCGCAGCAATCGAACTGCAGCTCGCTGCTGTGGGGCTGCAGGCCGCTGGCCCGCAGATCATCGGCCAGCTCTTGGCGCAGCTGAGCTGTGGAAGCGCTGCGCCCCAGCAGCAGAGGTCGCTGACAGAGGCGCGCAATGGTGACTTGGGCATCGCGCCAGGCACCACTTCCCCGCAGCACGGTGGCAGGGGCGATGGCGTGGCTCTGAATGGTGTTCGACATTCCACTCAACATACGAAGCAGGCCGCACGTCCTGTTGGGGACATGCGGCCTGCGGGGGCATCAAATTGAGGCTTGAGACGTGGCGATCAGACGACGCTGCTCACCAGCTCCGGTTCACTGCTGGGCAGGGAGGGACGGATCACCACCTGCTTGTCGTCGTTGACATCCACCAGAGCGGCTTCGCCTTCCTTGAGGCGGCCGGCGAGGAATTCCTCGGCCAGTGAATCTTCCAGCAGACGCATCACGGCACGGCGCAGCGGACGGGCGCCGTAACTGGGGTTGAACCCCTCCTCCACCAGGCGTTCCTTGAAGGCTTCAGTGACTGAGAGAAGGATGCCCTTCTCCTTCATCCGCGTGAACACCTCCTTGAGCATGATGTCAGCGATCAGCTTCACCTCATCGCGGTTGAGCTGGCGGAACACGATGATTTCATCGAGGCGGTTGAGGAATTCAGGCCGGAAGTACTGCTTGAGTTCTTCATTAACCAGGGAGCGAATGCGGTTGTACTGAGTTTCCTCGGCATCACCACCGCTGAATTCAAAGCCCAGGCCGCCGCCACCTTTCTCGATCACCTTCGAACCGATGTTCGAGGTCATGATGATCAAGGTGTTCTTGAAGTCCACGGTGCGGCCCTTGGAATCGGTCAGGCGACCGTCTTCCAGGAGCTGCAGCAGCAGGTTGAACACATCGGGGTGGGCTTTTTCGATTTCATCGAAAAGCACCACGGTGTACGGACGCCGGCGCACCGCTTCGGTGAGCTGACCGCCTTCGTTGAAGCCCACGTAGCCCGGAGGCGAGCCGATCAGCTTGCTGACCGTGTGGCGCTCCATGAATTCGCTCATGTCGAGGCGGATCATGGCTTCTTCACTGCCGAAGAAGTAGGAGGCCAGAGCCTTGGTGAGCTCGGTCTTACCGACGCCGGTGGGGCCGGAGAAGATGAAGCTGGCAATCGGGCGGTTGGGGTTCTTGAGGCCAACGCGCGCGCGGCGGATGGCCTTGGAGACCGCTTTCACCGCCTCGTCTTGACCGATCAAGCGCTGGTGGAGGGTTTCCTCCATGTTCAGCAGCTTGGCCGACTCGGTTTCGGTGAGCTTCTGCACCGGTACCCCGGTCCAAGAGGCCACGATCTGGGCGATGTCCTCCTCGCTCACCATGGGCTGGCTGTCATCGCTGGCAGGAGCCGTGGTGGTGAGAGCTGATGCCTCCCCTTCACCAGCTTCAGCTGTGCTTGGCTCTGCAGCACCCTCCTCACGGCGGGTTTGGGTGATGGTGCGGATCTGCTCCCGCAGCTCCACTTCCTGATCGCGCAGTTCACCGGCTTTGGTGTAATCCTGCTCGCGAACGGCGTTTTCCTTCTCCTTCTGCACCTCGCGCAGTTGCTTGTCGAGCTCCTTCGCGGCGGGGGGCAGCTTGGAGTTGAGCAGGCGCACGCGGCTACCGGCTTCATCGATCAGATCGATGGCCTTGTCGGGCAGGAAGCGATCGGAGATGTAGCGATCGCCCAGGGTGGCTGCGGCCACGAGGGCTTCATCGGCGATCTTGAGGCGGTGGTGTGCCTCATAACGCTCCCGCAGGCCCCGCAGGATCTCAATGGTGTCCTCAACGGAGGGCTCACCAACGTTGACCGGTTGGAACCGGCGTTCCAGTGCTGCATCACGCTCGATGTGTTTGCGGTACTCATCGAGGGTGGTGGCCCCGATGCACTGCAGTTCACCGCGAGCCAAGGCCGGTTTGAGGATGTTGGCGGCGTCGATGGCACCCTCGGCGGCACCGGCACCGATCAGGGTGTGCACCTCATCGATGACCAGGATCACGTTGGCGGCGCCACGGATCTCATCCATGATCTTTTTGAGCCGCTCTTCGAACTCACCGCGGTACTTGGTGCCGGCCACCAACAGGCCGATGTCGAGGGTGAGAACCCGCTTGTCTTCGAGGATGTCGGGAACTTCGCCGGCGTTGATGCGCTGGGCTAGGCCTTCAGCGAGGGCTGTTTTGCCCACACCGGGCTCACCAATCAAGACAGGGTTGTTCTTGGTGCGGCGCCCAAGAATCTGAATCACGCGATCGATCTCGTTCTGGCGGCCCACCACCGGATCCAATTTGCCCTCGCTGGCGAGCTGGGTGAGGTTGCTGCCGAATTCATCGAGCGTTGGTGTTTTGGTGGAGCCCTTGCTTGTGCCGCCACCGCTGGCCACTTCGGCCGTTTCACCCAACATGCGGATCACCTGGGTGCGCACCTTGGCCAGATCCACACCGAGGTTTTCGAGCACGCGGGCGGCCACGCCCTCGCCTTCGCGGATCAGCCCCAGCAGGAGATGCTCGGTACCGATGTAATTATGACCCAGCTGGCGCGCTTCTTCTAAGGAGAGCTCGAGGACGCGTTTGGCGCGGGGGGTGAAGGGAATCTCCACCGCCACGAAGCCGGAGCCGCGGCCGATGATCTTCTCCACCTCAACCCGGGCGTCCTTGAGATTCACGCCCATGGACTTGAGCACCTTGGCTGCGACACCGGTGCCCTCGCCGATCAGACCCAGCAGGATCTGCTCGGTGCCCACGAAGTTATGGCCCAAGCGGCGGGCCTCCTCCTGGGCCAGCATGATCACCTTGATGGCTTTCTCGGTAAAGCGCTCGAACATGGTCGGCGGCGTTGCCTCAAAGATTGAGAACACGTTATCAGGGTTGACCAGTTGATTGCGGTCGGAAAACCGCAGTTGGTGTTAGGAGTTCAAGTTTTCGACTTCAAAGATCGAGTGATTGCCTCAGAGGCCTTGATGCAGCTGATTTTTGCTTTAGCAAAAAGAACATTCAGTCGAGGCTGATGCTGTCAATCAGGTCGGTTATCCGTACGGCTTTTGCAATCGCACATATTGAGATATTGCAGCAAAGCATCATCGCCGTTGCGGTAGTAACCGCGTCGTTTTGCGCTTGTGGTGAAACCTAATTTTTCGTAGAGACTGCGGGCGGCCCCATTGCTGGCGGCCACCTCGAGGCTCACCCCTTCGCAGCCCTGCTCAGCTGCAGCGCTGAATAAGGCTTTCAGCAAGCGGGTGCCCAGTCCCTGCCGGCGCCAGTGGGGATCCACCAGCAGCAGCATCAGTTGCAGTTCTCCGGCCACCAGCCAGCCGCTGCTCAGCCCCACCAATCTGCGCTCCCCTGCATCAGCCCAACTGCCAAGGCAGAGCCGCCCCGCTTCGCTCAGCTCCTGCTGCCATTGCCTGGTGCTCCAGAAGCCGTTGAGGCAACGCTTATCCAGGCCGATGCAGTCCTCCAGGGCACGGCTATCGAGCTGCAGGGGTGCGGAGAAGCTGAAAGGATGGGTCACACGTCTAAGTCGCTGCTTCTCTCGTCATGGTGAGTACTCCCACCGTCGCATCGTCGTCCCTGCCCTGGGCTGCCGACGGCGTGGATGTGCAAAGCCCCAATCGCAATCTGGCCCCCGTGAGTGCGGATCTCGATCCCCAGGGGCGGTTGAGGGTAGGTGGATGCGTGGTCAGTGAGCTGGCCCAGCGCTACGGCACACCGTTGTATGTGCTCGATGAGGCCAGCCTGCGCCAGTCCTGCCGCGCCTATCGCGATGCCCTGCAGCGCCATTACCCAGGGCCTTCACTGGCCCTGTTCGCCTCCAAGGCCAACAGCAGCCTGGCGATCACGGCGTTGGTGGCCTCCGAGGGGCTGGGGCTTGATGCCGTGTCGGCCGGTGAGTTGCTCACCGCCCTTGAAGGGGGCATGCCAGCGGAGCGCATCGTGCTGCACGGCAACAACAAATCAGCCGAGGAGCTGAGCCTGGCGATACAGAGCGGCGTCACCGTGGTGGTGGACAACTGGCGCGACATCGAGCTGCTGCAGGAGCTCACCGCCATGCGCAACGAGCCGGTGCCACTGATGCTGCGCTTCACCCCGGGCATCGAGTGCCACACCCACGAGTACATCCGCACCGGACACCTTGACAGCAAGTTCGGCTTCGATCCCGACCAGCTCAAGGAGGTGCTGGAGCACCTGGCTGGATGCGCCTGGGCCCAGCTGCGTGGCCTCCATGCCCACATCGGCTCCCAGATCTTCGAGCTCGATCCCCATCGCGACCTGGCTGGTGTTCTGGCGGATGCGTTTGTGCTGGCCCGTTCCCTGGGGCATCAGCCCAGCGACCTCAACGTGGGTGGCGGTCTGGGCATCCGCTACACCGCTTCGGATGATCCGCCGTCGATTGATGCCTGGATTCAGGTGGTGAGTGAGGCGATGGTGAAGGCGTGCCGTGATCGCCAGCTGGAGTTGCCCCGTTTGATGTGTGAACCGGGTCGCTCCCTGGTGGCCCCCGCTGGCATCACTCTTTACGAGGTGGGCAGCCGCAAGCACATTCCCGGTTTGAAGACCTATGTGGCCGTTGACGGCGGCATGAGCGACAACCCTCGCCCGATCACCTATCAATCGGAGTACACCGCCCTGCTGGCCGATCGCCCGGCCGCACCTGCCAGTGAAACCGTGACCCTGGTGGGCAAGCACTGTGAATCGGGCGATGTGCTGCTCAAAGGGTTGCCGTTGCCGGCCACCAAGCCTGGCGATGTGTTGGTGGTGCTGGCCACCGGTGCCTACAACGCCTCGATGGCATCGAACTACAACCGCATTCCCAGGCCGGCGGCGGTGATGGTGGGCGAGGGGCGCTCTGAGCTGGTGCAGCGCCGCGAGCGACCGGACGAACTGCTGCGCTACGACGTTCTGCCAGAACGGCTGCGATCTGTAGGGTGAGCCCAGAGGGAGAACACAGCCTTGATGTGGCTGCGGATGCTGCTGGACCTGGTGGTGGCCGGAACCCTCGGGTATCTACTCCTTGGCCGGGTCAGTGAACCGCGCACCCTCTGGTTGCTGCGCGGTTATCTCCTGCTGGTGGCCCTGGGTTGGCTGCTGCAGCGCTATGTGAACCTGCCGCTCACGGCCCAGCTGATCGAGGCCCTGGTGCTGGTGTGCGGCCTGGCACTGGCCATCCTGTTGCAGGGGGAGCTGCGGCGGTTGCTTGAGCTGCTCGGCACCGGCCATCTGGCCACCCTGCTGGGCAGCCGCACCCAGGACCCCCAGGATTCCGGCACCGTTGACATCCTTGTGGACACCACAGCTCAGCTCTCGAAACGCCGTTGCGGCGGTTTGATCGTGCTGGATCTGGGCAGCGACCTGCGCCCGGAGGATTTCCTCAACCCCGGTGTGGCCATCGATGCGATGTTGTCGGTGGATCTGATGCTGAATCTGTTTTCAGCTGACTCGCCGCTGCACGACGGGGCCGTGCTGATTCAGGCCAACCGCGTGGCCTCGGCCGGCGTGATCCTGCCCCTCTCCCGCCAGACCAGCTTCACGCGCCATGGCACCCGCCATCTGGCAGCGCTGGGGCTCACCGAGCGCCATGACCGCTGCCTCTGTGTGGTAGTGAGCGAAGAATCCGGCACGATCTCCATGGCGTCCCAGGGGCGATTTGAGCGGCCCATCACCCGCGAGCGTTTGCGGGAGCTGCTCAACGAAGCGGTGAGTTCCCAGGGTTCGGCCCGGCGCCGTCAGCCACGTACGCTCACTAAATCTTCTTCCGGTGGTGAGCGCGCTGAAGCCACCGCCCGCAACCGCCCATGAGTCAGCCTCCGCTGGCGGCTGCCCGGCCTGCCCCCAGCACAGCCTTGCCCCCCAACCTTGCAGTTGACCGGTTGCCGGCCCATGTGGCCGTGATCATGGATGGCAACGGCCGTTGGGCCAATCAGCGCGGTTTGCCCCGGGTGATGGGCCATCGCCAGGGGGTGGAAGCGCTCAAGCGCACCCTGCGCCTCTGCAGCGACTGGGGCATCGGCACCCTCACCGCCTACGCCTTTTCCACCGAGAACTGGTCGCGGCCTGGGGAGGAGGTGAGTTTTTTGATGACCCTGTTCGAGCAGGTGCTGGCCAAGGAGCTGGAAGCGCTGCAGAAAGAACAGGTGCGGATCCGTTTCCTCGGTGATCTCACGGCCCTGCCCAGGGGATTGCAGGCGTTGATCGCCGAGGCCACCGAGG
>JAYKHZ010000033.1:0-4933 GCA_035286165.1 Synechococcus sp. | reverse complement strand
TTCTGCTGCACCCTCTTTTTTAAGATCGACAATAGCTTTTTGATCATCGGCTGCTCGAGAAGATCACGCCGCACCACTAAACTCTCACCACTAACGAGCCCTAGGTTGTAGTCAAGAATCGTGAGTTTGAGGAATAAAGGAGCACTGATTGTTGTTGGAAAATAGTGAGTGGCAAGCCAAGGTTGCTCTTAGTCCAGTATGACGACATCCACCGTTTCCACCTGCTGATGTTCATCAAGGAAGCGCTTGTATTCCTTTGCGGTGTGTCGCATGGCTTCGCCAGCTGTGCGAATGAGGACAGCATTCAGCCCACCTCCTACAACAGCACCGGTGAGCGGTACCAGCCGACCTAGACCCAACCAACCGCGCTTGGCGAGATGGGCAACCAGGCGCTTGCCGACTAGTTTTTGCAGTTGTTTTGCCACTTCCACTGACATCTGCCGCAGCATTTGTCTGGCAGCCCGTTCGCCCAGGCGGGATCCCAGCAGGCGAACCAACTCGTTCACACCAAGGCCCATCGCCGCAGCCATCAGGATTGGCCGATGTTGTTCATCATCCAATTCGATCCCAAAGAGAGTGAAGATCGCCGCTGAAAGTTCGATTTCTGCATAAAGGAAATACAGCAAATCACCACCACCAGCGGGCAAGGTGAGCACACCTCCAAGGCCTGCCAAGGCACCGGTGCCAGCGGTTCGCCACATCGCGCTGCGAATGGCGTGTTCAACGCCGAGCTCCACCGCATCGTTGCCGTACTGCTCCTGCAGGCGTTGACCCCAATGCACCCCCTGGCTCTGGGCATTGCGCAAACCAGCCGACACCACTGGCAAATCCAGCAGTTCGGCCATCACATTGCGGCTGGTTGGTTGTGCGGTGGCCATCAGCCTGAAGCGCTTGCACTGCCCTCAGCAGTTTTGTTCAGATGACGTTCGCGCAGCATCAGAAACAGCGGGGCACCACAGGCAAAGGCCACGCTCACGCTCAGCAGAATCGGCCAAACAGCATGGCGCATACCAATTCGCTTGGCTTCGGTCACCATCCAGATCAACACCGCTGTGGATCCAACCACCAGATCCCAGCTCAGGGATTGCGCCGCGTAGGTGCTTGAGGCATCAGCGATGAAGCGAGTCAGGTCAAACGTGCCCACCTGTTGGGCAAAGTGCCAGTTGGCCTGACCGGTGAGCACCAGACCGCTGAGGCTCAACAGCAGGTAAATCAGCTGCCGCAGTTGACTGCCATTCATGCCTCTGGTGCCTCCAGGGGGGTGAGGGTCAAGCTGTCTGGATCGAGTTGCTGGATGTCTTGCACCACTTGTTCCAGCTTGTTGCGGCAGTGCTGTTCCAGTGCCATGGCTTTCGCATACAGCTCAGGCAATTGCTCAAGGGGTAATTGCTCTGATTGCAGCTCAACCAACGTGGCATCGAGCTGTTGCTGGGCTGCACGGAAATCCAGCTCAGCAACGTCAGCGTGAGTGCTGGCTACAGATTTGGTCGTGCTTTTGCGGGATCCTCGCGCGGGCATCAGGCCTCTCCACTCCTTTCAGGTTGCCATGCCTGCACCTCTAGCTGCAGCACTCCATCGTTGAGCTGGGCTTGGAGTGTGTCTCCCTTCTGCACTGCCGCACCACTGCGTAGCAGCTGGCCGTCCCCCTGTCGCAGCAGGCAGTAACCGCGCTTCAGCAGGCGCTTGGGGGAGAGGGCCTGGAGCAACTGCCCCTGACTTTGCAGCTGCCAGCGGCGCCGCTCCAGGTTGTGTTGCACCAGTGCCCGGCGCCGCTGTTCCATGCTGGCGGCATCCAATTGCTGCAGCCTCAGTTGCAGTAAGCGCTGCAGGCTGTCGCGCCAATACTGGCTGCGTTGCTGCAGCATGCGCAGTTCTTCGAGGCGATCGGGCAAAAGGGCCACCACTGCTGCTGTTGGGGTGGCTGCGCGCCAGTCAGCCACCAAGTCAGCCACGGTGATGTCATCTTCATGGCCGATGCCGGTGACCACCGGCACTGGGCAGCTGATCAGCCTGCGGGCCAGCTCTTCGCCATCGAACACCGCCAGGTCTTCGCGGCTGCCGCCGCCCCGCGCAAGAACCAGTGCTTCGATGCCCAGGTCCTGCCAGTGGGACTGCAGTTGATCCAATACAGCGCAGATCTTGGCTTCCACATCACCCTGCACGGGGATGGCCACCACGCGAACGGCGCAGCTGGGCCAGCGCTGGGCGCAGGTGCGCAGCAGATCAGCCAGCGCTGAACTAGGAACACTGGTGAGCAGTGCAATGCAGCGCGGCTGTTGGGGGAGAGGTCGCTTGCGCGATGGATCGAGCAGCCCTTCCTCATCGAGCTGCTGCCGCACCCGCTCAAAGCGCTGCAGCACGGTGGTGAGGCTGGGGCGGATGTCGATCGCCTGCACGCTGAGGCTGGCGCGGGCGGCCCAGAAATTGAGCTTTCCCACCACACGCACCCCATCACCGTCGCTGGGGCGGAAGCTCAGGCGTTGCAGAGTGGACGCCCAGGCAACGGCCTGGATTGAGGCGTCGCCATCACTGAGGGTGAACCACAGATGCCCTTTTTTCAGCACCGGCTTGATCACGGCCCCCTCCACCAGGAAGCGCGGCGCAAAACCACGCTCTAACAAGACCCCAATGGCCTCGTTGAGCTCCTGAACGGAGTAGGCCGGCAGCTCCATCAGTGGGTGAGCTTCCGGTAGCAGATCCAGAACCAAGCACTCACCAGACCGCCAAACAGAAACACCAGCTGCCCCCAGTTGGTGTCAATTCGCACCAGACCCACAAAGGTGATCGCCAACATGCTGCTCAGCAGGCGGGAGCCGTCACGGCGGTTATCGACAAACAGCTTCAATGCAGCAGCAGGCACTTGGTTCACCTTAGAGGGCATGAAAAAAGGGCCCCGCAGGGCCCTCTTTTTGCTAATTAGCGGCGGTAATCGCGGCGATCAGCCCAGGCCGAGCTGGGACAGGATGCCTTGACCGGTGAGCAGCTCGGTGCCCAGGCCGATCACGAAGCCCATCATGGCCAGGCGGCCATTCCAGGTTTCTGCGAAGTTCACGAAGCCGAAACGGGTGCCTTCAGACATTGGAGGGATTGAATCTGGAATTAGTGTAACGAAATTTGGAGCTTTGTTGACACCCCTGGCGGAGGCTTTTTCGGTTCGGCTTCGCCGCCATTGACAGAAGCGGCTGTTGGCCCTAAGGAACCAGCTCCAGCCCTTCTGTTGATGCGCGAGCTCTTCCAGTCCCAGGTGCGGGTGCCATTGCCTGCAAACCCCAGCCTGGTGCTCGTGACCGATCTCGATGGCACCCTGCTGGCGGGGAGCCCCCAGGATCGCCGTTGGCTCTACAGCTGGTTGGCTGCCCACCGCAGCGAGGTGCTGCACATCTTTGCCACGGGCCGTGAACGGGGTTCGGTGGCTGAACTGTTTGTTGGCTCGGAGCATGCCCCGCTGCGCCAGCCCCACTTGGTGATCAGTGATGTGGGCTGCACGGTCGCCTGTGGAGACAGCTTTGAGCTGGTGCCCCTGGTGGTGGATGAAATCGAACGGCTCTGGTCACCGCGGGCGGAACGGGTGCTTGCCCTCACGGCTGGGGAGCCAGGGCTGGAGCCCCAACCTGTGATGGCGGAACGCCGTCAAGCCTTTTATGCCGATCCGGCCAGCCTGGATCCGCAGTTGCTGGAGCGCCTCACTGACGAGGGGGTGGATTGTGTGCTCTCCGATGGCCGCTATCTCGATGTGTTGCCTCCAGGGGTCAACAAGGGCAGCACCCTGCAACGGGTGCTGCAGTTGCTGGAGCTTGGCGACGCCCCTGTGGTGGTGGCCGGAGACACCCTCAATGACCTCGGCCTCTTCCAGACCGGTTTTGCAGGAATCATGGTGGGCAATGCCGAGCAGCCATTGCGGGATTGGCTGCCGCAGCTCCCGAAGACCTATCTGGCTGAGGGCGAAGGCTGCAGCGGCATTCTGGAAGGCCTGCGCCATTTCGGCTTTGGTGCCCTTCTCGATGGTTAGCGGTCATGAGTGACCAGGTGCAGTGGCTGGGTTATGCCTCAGCGGTGCTCACCACCAGCAGTTTCTTCCCCCAGGCTCTGAAAACACTGCGAACGAACAACACAGAAGGCATCTCCCTGCGGATGTATGTGCTGTTCACCATTGGCATCAGTGGTTGGGGGCTCTATGGCCTGCTCAACCGGGACTGGCCGGTGTTCTGGGCCAACGTGGTGACGCTGCCAGCCACCGTGGCGGTGCTGCAGCGCAAACTCAGTGCTCTGTGGTCGGCTTCACGCCGTCAATGACAGCAGCAAGGCGAACAGTGCGGAGCTGATTAGCCCCACGGCGGCGAGCAGTCGGATGAACTGCCCGCCGATGGCGAGCGAGAACATAAAGAGAACCTTTAGAAAGTGATGGCTTTGTTCTAGCCCTCCCAGTCCTGGGCTGCGGTCGTCGTTAGTACCCCGTACGAATTGGTTGAACTCCGTTACACAAGGGCTCAGCGCACGTGCCGGATGCCATCCACCGGGTGGTAGGCCTCGCCGGTGGTTTCTTCGTAAACGATGGCCGGTAACCCGGTTTCGAACATGGTTTGCAGAGCTTCCTTGAGATAGGGGTTCCAGCCACCGGTGCTCACCTTTCCGTGGCGCACGGTCCAGTCCCAGGTGCCCTGCAGATCGCGGGGGATGCGCCCCTCTCTGTCGCGACGGGCCACCAGATCCTGGGATTCCACCAGCCCCACCAGGATTGGATCTTTGCCGTAGGCGGGGGTCAGTGACAGCTCCAGGCGCACAGGGTCTTCCTTGACCAGGCGCAACCGGAAGCGGGGGGGCAGCTTGATCCCCTTCAACACGGCCAGGACCACGCGTGTGCGCTGATCCCCTTGACGTCCTCCTGCCTGCATCAACAACTCGCCTGTGTCTCCCTAGCTTGCGTGATCGTCGG
>JAYKHZ010000032.1:0-3770 GCA_035286165.1 Synechococcus sp. | reverse complement strand
ATGGGGGAAAACGGCGTGAAACCTGAGGATCTTGCCGGGGGCGGACCCGGCTTCAGTGGCAGCCACGACGCCACCATCGCCGTGGTGCAAAGCGGTGCCTATGAGGTGGGTGCCTTGAACGAACAGGTTTGGCAAAGCAATGTGGCGGATGGTCGCGTTGACACCGACAAGGTGTCGGTGATCTGGAGAACACCGCCCTATGTGGATTACCACTGGGTTGTACGCCCCGGTCTGGATGACCGCTTCGGCGATGGTTTCACCGACAAACTCCAAACCGCCTTGCTGGACCTGTCAGCCGACACAGAGAACGGCGCCGCGATCCTGGAGTTGTTCGGTGCAGAACGCTTCATCCCCGCTCAAGACGAGGACTACGTCATGATCGAAACCGTGGGACGCCAGCTCGGAAAGATCCGTTGACGGCTGTTCTGGAGCTGCACCAGGTCTGCCTGGGGCAGCGGCTCCAACCGATCAACATCACGCTTCGTGCCGACCAGCGCGTGGTGCTGCTTGGTGCCAGTGGCGCCGGTAAAACCACCCTGCTGAAGCTCTGCAACGGGGCCTTGAGCCCCGATGCAGGCTCGGTTCACTGGTGTGGTCAACCCCATCAACGCCTATCGAGGCGACAACGGCGGAGCATGGGCACGCTCTGGCAGGACCTCCGCCTGGTGGAGGAATTGAGCGTGATCCAGAACATCAACAGTGGCGCTCTGGGACGCCATGGTTTGCTCTGGGCGCTTCGAAACCTTCTGGGACCCCTGGACCAGGACGCCTGTCTTGCCGTGATGCGCCAGGTGAATCTCGATCCCGAGTTGATCCAACAACCCATTCGAGAGCTCTCAGGAGGACAGCGTCAACGGGTGGCATTGGCCCGTTTGTTGCATCAGAGGCCGGAGTTGGTGCTGGCTGACGAGCCCCTCTCCGCTCTTGATCCCACCCTTGCCGCAGATGTGCTCAACACGCTTCTGCTGTCACCGGGATGCCTGATCAGCCTGCATCGCCCGGATCTGATTCACCGATTTGATCGGGTTCTGGGGCTCCGTCATGGTGCTCTGGTGATCGATGCGGCACCGGAATCGATCCATCGTGATCAGTTGGAATGGCTTTACGCATCAGCCTGAAACCGGCGCTGCCGCTGATCCCCCTGCTGCCGGGCCTGAGCCTGCTGGGAATTCTGGTGGTGCTATTGCGGGATGGTCACGGCGGAGGACTGGCTCTCCTGCAGCAATTCGCCTCTGCAGCAGTGCAGCCATCGATGGATCCCATCGTGCTGGGCAGCTTGATCAAGGGGCTTCAGATCACCGTTGTGATTTCGCTGCTGTCGTGGGGAATCAGCAGCGTTCTCGGCGTGGCCCTTGGACTGCTCAGCTCCAACACCTTTTGGGAGATCCTTGTGGGAGTGCGTTGGCCTGCTGTGGTTCTGCGGCGTGGCCTGGCCCCCCTGCGCGCCGTGCATGAACTGATCTGGGGGCTGTTGCTCCTGCAGGTGTTCGGACTGAATGGCTGGGTAGCGGTCTGCGCCATTGCCATTCCTTACACAGTTCTGATGGCACGGGTGATTGCCGATCAGGTGGACTGCCACGTTTCCCCTGCGATCCCTGCGCTCCAGGGTGCGGGAGCCACGCCCTGGTCTGTGATGCTCACTGGCCTCGCCCCTCCACTGGCTCGGCCGATCAGCGACCACATTGGCCACCGCCTTGACTGTGCCCTCCGTTCTGCCCTGATTCTTGGTGTGTTCGGCCTCGGTGGACTGGGTACCGACCTCAGCCTCAGCCTGCGCTCGCTGCAATTTCAAGAGATGTGGAGCGGCCTGTGGTTGCTGGCCATGGTCATGGTGGTGTTCGACCGTCTGCTGCGACAGCTCCGCACCTGGTCGCGCTTGTTGATCCTCCCTGTGGCGGTGGCCAGCCCCTTGGTCGCGCTCGCATGGAGCACACAGCTTGATCTGCAACTGGCCTGGCCTGTGGGTGATTGGTCCATGGTCCTGGGACACCTCATGGGCGGATCCCAGGACGTCTCTGCTGCCCTTGAAATCCCCTGGCCAGCAGTGATTGGAGCCACGGTATGGATCACCCTGGTGGCCGGTTGCATCGCCACCGGCCTGCCACCGCTGTTGCTTCTCCTGTGGCCCAGCCAGACCAGCCTGAGCCTGCAGGGAGTGCTGTGGGGGGCATTTCGACTTGTCCCGGCGCCCCTTACCGCACTGCTGCTGCTGATGCTGGCCAAACCGAGCCTGGCGCTGGCTGGATTGGCCCTTGGTCTTCATCACAGCGGTGTGATGGGGCGTGTGCTGATTGACGATGTCCGCAGCACGGGATTGCGCTCCGTCCAGACCCTGAAGTCCTGCGGCGCCTCACCCCGAGTGAGCTGGCTCTACGGCCCTCTGGCGGATGTCAGCCGCTCATACCTCGCCTACGCGACCTATCGATTGGATGTGATCCTGCGTGACACCGCGATCATCGGAATGGTGGGGGGGGCAGGCCTGGGCTGGCAGTTGATGGAAGCCCTCAGCTCCTTTCACTGGACGTTGGTGCTCTGGATCGTGCTGATCTCCGCGCTGCTCACGCTGCTGGGTGAGAGCCTGGGGGAACGTCTTCAGGGGAGCTGGAACAGCCGAGCCATGGCCTTATGAGCGGTTCGAACGAGGTCCCCCGTCAATTGCTCGTGCTCGGGGACAGTGGTGTGCATGGATGGGGCGACCGCGAGGCGGGCGGCTGGTGTCAAAGGCTTCGGCTGCGCTGGATGAATCTTCCCGGAGCTCCCGTGATCTATCCCCTGGGAGTAAGGGGAGACGGGCTGGAACGCGTCGCCGCCCGCTGGCGCAGCGAGTGGTCCTGCCGTGGGGAACTGCGCCGCCAGACCCCCGGTGGACTCCTGCTCAGTGTGGGGCTGAATGACACCGCAAGAGTTGGCCGGATCGACGGCAGACCACAACTGGATGTGGATGCCTTTTCCTTCGGCCTGGGTCAGCTGCTCAGCGAGATGACCCAGGAGGTGCAGGTGTTTGTGCTTGGCCTGACAGCCGTGGATGAGCACGTCATGCCCTTTGCCGGCTGCCTTTGGTACAGCAACCGCCAGATTGCGATGACGGAAGCAGCGCTGGCAGACCGGTGTCGCGAGGCTGATGTGCCGTTCCTGTCCATGCATCAGGAGATGCAGGGGGAGCACGACTGGCTGAGCTGGATGGAACCCGACGGGATTCATCTCAATGCCGATGGCCACCGCTGGCTGGACCAGCGCCTGGATCAATGGGCACCCTTGCGCGAGTGGGCAGGTCTCGGGCCACTTAACACATCAACACCTATCAGCATGTAAACAGCTCCCAGAGAGGCGACTAATGTGTGGCTCTCCTGACATTGGTGATCGGACTTGGGACCTGACCGCTCTGCAGAAGGCGCTGCCGGATATCCCCCTGCCCAGCGCAAGACCACCCTCAAGTGGGACGAGAACGGCGAACTGACTGCTGTTGATATGGCACGCATCATTGACCGGTTGACCCAGCCGGAACTTCAGCGTTGCGATCTGGATCCCTCCTGAGCTTCAGCTGGGGGCCATCGCCTGCTTGGCGGACTGGTAGAAGGCCAGGTCAATCTCGGAGTGTCCCTCTGCAGTCGCCATCTCCTCAACCCGTTTGCGCACAGCAGGCCGAATAAAGAACGGAACATCTTTTTTGAGTGCTGCCTGGGCGTCGGCTTGCCAGTCCATCAATTCAAAACTGTTGCTCCCATGATCGGGCACGAAAGTGCCGAATCCAGGCACCAAAGGGCCGACCG
>JAYKHZ010000031.1:0-3479 GCA_035286165.1 Synechococcus sp. | reverse complement strand
GGCTCAACACCCTCGACAAACTCGAGCACTGCCTCGAGACCCTGGAGCCGGCGATCGAGCTGGAGGAAAACCTGCGGCTGCGGGCCCTGCAACCGATTGAACGGATGCTCGAACTGAGCCGTTGATTAAACGCACCGCTGAAGGGCTCTACTGCCGCGCCGCCGATGCCTGGATCGATCCCTGGCGGCCGGTGCCCCGGGCCCTGATCACCCACGCCCATGCCGATCACGCCCGGCCGGGCTGCGGTGAGTACTGGGCAATTGATCGCTCTGAGGCTGTGCTCCGCCAACGGCTGGGGCAGGGCATCACGCTGCACCCGGTGGCCTATGGCGATGAGCTGCGACTTGGCGATGCTCAGGTGTCGTTCCACAGCGCCGGCCATGTGCTGGGCTCAGCCCAGATCCGCCTGCAAGCCGGTGGTGAAACCTGGCTGGTGAGCGGTGATTACAAGCGCGATGCCGATCCCAGCTGTGACCCCTTTGAGGTGGTGCACACCGATGTGCTGATCACCGAAGCAACGTTTGGCCTGCCGCTCTACCGCTGGCCCAGCGGGCGCCAGGTGGCAGAAGAACTGCTGAGCTGGTGGCGCCAGGCGCCGGAGCGGGCCTCACTGCTGTTCTGTTATGCCTTCGGCAAGGCCCAACGGCTGCTGGCTGAATTGCATGCCCTGGGTGTGAACGAAGAGGTGTTGCTGCACGGCGCCATGGTGCCGATCACAGCGGCCTATCGCGAGCAGGGAATTGCCATGGTGCCCACGCAACCCGTCAGTGCACTGCCGCGCAAGCAGGATCTGGCCGGCCGGCTGGTGCTGGCTCCACCATCGGCCCACCGCAGCCCCTGGATGAAGCGCTTCAAGGCACCCCAAACGGGCTTTGCTTCCGGCTGGATGGCCGTGCGCGGTGCACGCCGGCGGCGCGGCTATGAGCGGGGCTTTGTGCTGAGCGACCACGCCGACTGGCCAGGACTGCTGCAGACCGTGCGCGAAAGCCGCGCCCAGCAGGTGTACGTGACCCATGGCCAGAGCGAAGCGCTGGCCCGTTACCTCTCAGAAGTGGAGGGGATCAGGAGTGAACCCCTCAGCACCCTGTTTGAAGGCGAAGGGGAGCACTAACAATCAGCTGGGGTTGTCATCGCTGCGGTGCAAGTTGTGCAACTTCTCCACCACCTTGCTCTGCAACTTGTCGCGCTTCTGGCTGAGCCAATCGCGCAGCTGCGTGCGCTCTTCTGAGCTGAGATTCATCTTTTGCACATAGTCCTTGGTGGCATCCCAGATCAGGGCACCGAACTGCTGTGAATGGCGCAGCCGTTCCGCCACCCCCTGGTGCAACTCCTCCTGGTCCACCACCGGCTGGGTTTCAACCACATCAGCGTGGGTGTCCACCACCAGGGGCTGCTGCTCGCCGCTGCTCATGCCTCATCTGGACCACTCACCCCAGCCTGCTTATTTTTTTGGCAAAGGATTTGATTCATCGCCTTTGAGCTGCTCCAGTTCTGCCCCAAGACCACGCAACTGCAACCTTTGACGGCGCAACTCCTGCTCCAAAGGCAACAACTCCTGCTGCAACTGCTGCATCACTGCCGCTCGCGGGGCATCTCCGGCCGGCTCCGCAGGCGCTGAGCGGGCATCAGCCACGAAACCGGCAAGCAACCACCAGCCCAGCAGGGAGGCGGCAGCAACCAGGCCACCGCTGCATGATGGGGAGTGATCAGTGGAAACACCAAGGCGAAGCATGAACCGAATTGTGTGGCCAGCGGTGGGGTTTGTGGCGCTCGTGGTGGGCGCGTTGGTGCTGCTCACCGATCTGGAGCTCTCCATCGTGCGCTGGGTGAACTGCGGCCCCATTGCCACTGAAGTCGAGAAAAGAAGTGAGATGTGCCGCTGACGCCGGCCCGTTTCAACGCAACTCCACCTGGGCGGTTACTGCTGCAGCATCAATCGACCACTTCAACCGTTCCAGCAAGCGCTTAAGCGCCGCTTGATCCACATCAGGCTGATCAAGCCTGACAGTGATGGCGCTGATCTGCTCTGACTTCAGAAACACCATCAGGTGACCCACCAGGCGGGTGCCGATGCCGCCCCCACGCCACTGAGGCAACACCATCAACGACAGCAACCGGGCTTCCCCTGAACCAGTTGCTTCCGCAATGGCCATTCCCACCATGGTGGTGCCCGCCATGGCACAGAGACCGAACAACTCACCGCTCAGCTTCGCCAGGGCCGCTGAGCCCAGTGCCAGGGATGGACAGGTGAGCGCGCTGTAAGGCTGAAGCGTTGTCTCCGTGAGCTCGTAGATCTTCTGGTAGCGCAGCTCAGCGCTGGCAGTCCTTACAGCGCTGGCAGTCGTTTCAGAGCTGGCAGACCTGGTAAGAGCGGCTTCCGGTATCCCGAGCCGTGGCACCTCCGGCCCTTGATGGGGTTGGCCACTGGGCAGGGATGGTTTGATCAGCACAAACTCCTGCTGACCGGGGAGTTTCACCAGGTTGTCGCTGAGCCCATCGCGCAGGCCCAACGCCCTGGGGCGCTCAACCCCAGGCAACACAGCCAGATCAAAGAGCTCATCAATCGGCGCATTGAGCTCCAGCAGATGCTCCTGCTCCCCGCTGCTGAGATTCACCACAGCCACTCCACAACAGCCCTGGGGCCGGCCTTCTGCATGCAAGCGCTCCTCGAGGGGCAGACCGGTGAACTGCTTGGAGCGCAGCTGCGACAACCCCACCAGGGCATAACCACCATGAAAAGCCAGGCCACGGGCAAACCCTGGCAGCTGACACACCACCTCCAGGCGCCCCTCCTCCACGTAGCCCAGTTCACCCAGGCCTGAATTGAGCACCCAAAGCCGGTCTTGATGCCAGCGGGGGGAGTGGGGCATGGAGAGCCCCTGCAGCACCAGCTCACCCGTGGGCACATCGATCAGCACGCCACCGCCATGGCGTTGCCGGCGCCAACCCGCAGGCTCATTGATTTGCCCGCAGGCCGTCACGGATTGCAATTGGCCATCGCGCAGGGCCACGCCGTTGAGATGGCACCGATCTTGCGGCTGCAACTGATCGATGTAGGGCGGCTGCCACAGCGGTTCAAAGCTCACACCGGATCGCAACCCGGCCAAGCAGCTGAAAGCGGTGTTCACGAACACCAGCCGCCCCTGGGAATCCACCACCAGCTCATGGGCATTCACCTCACCGGTGAGGCAGCTCATGGCGGGCACATACAGCTGATCTCCCCCCTCAAACACAGCACCGGGTTCGAGCAGGTTGTCGAACCGCCAGAGATGACTACGCCCCGCCATCCAGAGGCTGCCGCCGCTGAGGAACAGCCCCATGGGGCGATCAAAGAGGCGCTCATTCAGCTTGAGGCGCCCCCCCTCCTCCGGGGAGCTGCCAAGCAGCAGCAGGCGATTGGCGCGGTAGGTGGTGATGGCCAGCGACAGGCGCTGCTGCTGCAACCAGGCCGCGAATCCAGGCGATGGTTTCACCAGGGG
>JAYKHZ010000030.1:0-2619 GCA_035286165.1 Synechococcus sp. | reverse complement strand
GCTGGCCATAGGGCCGGGCTGGAGCCGAGCGCCCCACCAGGCGCCAGCGCTGCCCCAGCGGTGGTTCCTGCCCATCAGCAACGGCATAACCATCGAGGATGGAGGCGCGAAACCCGGGGATGGCCTCCGTGGCCAAGACCGCTTCAGCACTCACCCTCCCCAGGGCCTTGGCCAGGGGCAGCCACTGGCGTTGCCCCAGGGGCTTGATCGCCGCCAACACAGCCGCGAGGGCCTGCTCCAGGGGCAGCCCCTCCGCGGGAAAGGGTTCAGCCACAGACCACTGCAGCCCCCTCAGGGTGCTGCCAATCGCCGTGACGACCGCCCTGCTTGGCCAGCAGGCGCACCCCCTCAATCGTCATGGCCGGATCAGCGCTTTTGAGCATGTCGTAAAGGGTGAGCAGGCCCACCTGCACAGCGGTGAGCGCTTCCATCTCCACACCCGTGGGGCCCACCGTGCGAGCTGAAACCTGCAAGCGCAGGCCATGGCCATCGGCCAAGGGGGCAATCTCCACAGAAAGACCTGTGAGGGCGATGGGGTGGCAGAGGGGCACCAGCTCCCAGGTGCGCTTGGCGGCCTGGATCGCAGCCACCCGCGCCACCGCCAGCACATCTCCTTTGGGGGCACGCCCCTCGAGCACCAGCTGCAACACCGCTGGAGCCATGCGAATCACCCCTTCCGCCGTGGCCCGGCGCTCCGTGGCCGCCCGATCACCCACCTCCACCATGTGCACCTCACCTTTGGCGTTGAGGTGGCTCAAGCTGGGCTCGACCATCCGATTGAGCTGCTGATGCACCAAGCTTGCGTCATTCCTGAGCCCGGGTGATGTCGAGCGCCGAGCAGCACGAACAGTTCATGGCCCAGGCCATTGAGATCTCGCGGCAGACAGCCCTGGAGGAGCGCAGCGGCGAGCCCTTTGGTGCCGTGGTTGTGCGGGATGGGGTGGTGATTGCCGCCGAAGGCAACAGCGTCAACGGCGATAGCGACCCCACGGCGCACGCTGAAATCAACGCCATCCGTGCCGCCGGCCGCGCCCTCGGCAGCTGGGACCTCAGCGGTTGTGTGCTGTATGCCAGCAGCCGCTGCTGCCCCATGTGTTTCAGCGCTGCCCACTGGGCTGGCATCAGCAAGATCTATTACGGGGCTGGCTGGGAGGACTACAGCGACTTCTACGACGACTCCGAAGCCATCAAGGAAATGAACCTGCCGCCCGAGCGGCAAGCCATGGCACCGGAACAATTGCTGCGTCAGCAAGCCATTGATGTCTGGCAAGCGGTCCGTCAGGAGCGGGGCATGGCGCAACCGGAGACCACCTGAGTTGAAGCGTCCCTCCACGCTGCTGAGCGTCTTCGCAACGCTGCTGAATGACCGTGTCAGCGAAAGCCTGGTGTTTCCGCTGCTGGCGTTCCTGCTGGCGCGCTTCACCAGCAGCGGCACCACCCTGGGCCTGCTGGCTGGCAGCTATGCCCTGGCCCAATTCGCGGCCACACCACTGATCGGCGCCCTGAGCGATCGCTTTGGCCGCCGCCCGGTGATCGCCTGCTGCGTGGCCGGCACGGTGGTGGGCCTGGGCCTGTTTGCCCTCACCCTGGAACTCCCCTGGGCCGCAGCCAGCCCCTGGCCGCTGGTGCTGCTGTTCACCGGTCGGTTGATCGATGGCTTCAGCGGCGGGACCGCCGCCACGGCCGCCGCAGTGCTGGCTGACATCAGCACGCCGGAGAAGCGAGCCAAAGCCTTTGGCTTGATCGGCGTGGCCTTTGGCCTGGGCTTCATCCTCGGGCCAGGGCTAGCCGGGGTGCTGAGCCGCTGGAGCACCACATTGCCGGTGTGGGTCGCGGTGGGCATTGCCGTGGTGAACCTGCTGCTAGTGCTGCGGCTGCTGCCGGAAACCCATCCACCTGAAGAGCGACGGGCGCTACCGCGCAAACGCGACCTCAACCCCCTCACCCAACTGGCCGGGGTGTTCAGCAATCCCCAGGTGAGCCGCCTCTGCCTTGGCTTCTTCCTGTTTTTCCTGGCCTTCAACGGCTTCACCGCCGTGTTGGTGCTGTTCTTTAAGCAGGTCTATGGCTGGGGGCCGGCGCCAGCCACCACCGCGTTCTTGATCGTGGGCATCGTGGCCACGGTGGTGCAGGGGGGCCTGATCGGACCGCTGGTGAAACGGTTTGGTGAGCAGCGCCTCACCCTGGCGGGCCTGGGACTGGTGCTGGTGGGCTGCCTGCTGATTCCTATGGCACCACCAGAGCGCACCGAAGCCGTGGTCTATGTGGCCGTGGGGCTGCTGGCCTTTGGCACAGGGCTAGTGACGCCATCCCTGCGCAGCCTGGTGTCGCGGCGGCTGAGCAGTGGTGGCCAGGGTGCCGCTCTGGGCAGCTTGCAAGGTCTGCAAAGCCTGGGCAGCTTTCTTGGCCCACCGCTGATGGGGCTGAGCTACGAACAATTCGGACAGAGCAGCCCATTCGTCTTGGCAGCGGTGCTGCTGGTGGGCGTGGCCGCCCTGAGCGCTAACGGTTCCTTTAAGGAAGCTGGCTAGGTTCCGGGAACAAGGCTCGTTTCAGCTCCATGGCGCCCGTCGATCTCGCCCCCGAGCTCTACCTCAACCGCGAGCTGGCCTGGATCGA